>CAMHLH010000050.1 GCA_946185925.1 uncultured Treponema sp. | reverse complement strand
CCAATTGGAAATCGTGAGCTGCGTGACTTCGATTGGATATTCGGCGAGCCGCTTCGTGAGGCTGGCGGAAACGTCGGTGGTGATTTTGTCCTGGTTCTCGACAAGCTCGTAAATCGAATACTTTCCAACGGCTTCCTTGACGCACGAGACAAGGCTCCTCGTTATTGCGTTCTCCAAAATCGACTCGTTGTACTTCGTCACGGCGTCCATGATTTTGTCGGCGTTGTAGCGGTAGAAGACCGTGACCTGGGAACCTACAGTCTGCATGTCCTTCGTTATCGCTCCGTCAGTTCCGACCGAGAAATTCGCGTTCATACCCTTGGGCACAATCGAATATTTTTGGATACGGCTTATGAACGGCGCATGGAAGTGCATTCCAGGCTCCAGAACATCTCCGGTGACCTCTCCCAAAGTGACCTTCACGCCGCGCTCGCTCGGTTCAACCACGTCGCAGGCGGAAGTGGCGGCCGCGAGAGCGACAACAGCAACGGCAATGGAAGTTACAATCTTTCCGTATTTTTTCATTGGCTTCTCCTGATAGCTAGTTTAATAAAATATACAGAAATCGAATCAAATCGAAAAGAATTTCCTTATTTCAGGAAGTTTCAGGAGGGCGATTCTCCTTCCCATTTCGTAGATTCTCTTCAACTCGTCGGGATTCTTCTCGGCGCGGGAAATTCCGAGAGGCGAGTCTGGGCAAATCACAAAGCAGCTTCCGCTTTTCGCCTGGTCGAAGACGTATTTCGTCTCTTCGTTGTAGACTTTGTGGCGGTTCTCCACAGTCTTTATGAGATTCGGATATTTGTGGTACTTCAGCCTGATGAGCGGCAGGAGAGGATTCTTCTCCTTCACGAAATTCTTCGGCTGGGTGAGGATGACCAGGTTCCTGTCGAAGCCCATGTCCTCGAACGCCTTGAGCGGAATGGAATCGGCGATTCCCCCGTCAAGGTACTTTCTTCCATCGAAATCCACAATCTGCTGCACGATTGGCATTGCCGCCGAAGCCCGCATAAACTCAAGGCAACGCTCGTCGCACTCGTCGAATTTCTTGAACTCGGCCTTTCCGCTCTCTATGTTGGTGGCGGCGATGTAGAACTCGACAGGATTTTTTCTGAACGCGTCGAAATCGAACAAGTCGAGCTTTTCGGGAATCGTGTGGTAGGCGAATTCCTTGTTGAAGAGATTCCCCGTCTTGAAGAAAGACCTCCACGAGCAGTACCTTTTGTCGCCGGCGTACTGCATGTTGAACCTCACAGCCCTTCCAATCTGCCTGGATTTGAAATTGCAGCCGAAACAGGCTCCCGCCGAGACCGTCATCATCCCGTCGAATTCAACTCCGCTCTCCATAAAAACATCGAGGACGCCGCACGAGAAAATCACGCGCAAGGCTCCTCCTTCCAAAACAAGTCCTTTCTTCATGACGCAGGATTCTACAGCAAAAAACGGCCAAGGGGGAGAGTCGGACTTTCGGAAATTCAGAAAACAGAGGCGACAGCTGCAAAATCTTTCGCAAATACGGCGGCGGGCGGGCAGATTCTTGGACAAATTGGAGAATTCTGATATTCTTTCCTCGATTGCTGAAATCGACGCGAAGATGCGTGAAAGCGTGTGGATTTCAGCTTTTTTATTTTAAAAAGCGGAGAAAAACTTATGGAAATGTTTGATGAGGTTTTGCAAAAGCTTGACAGCATTGTCTGGGGTCTTCCTACAATCATCCTTATCCTCACTACAGGTCTCATTCTCACGATTAGGACGAAGGGACTGCAGTTTCGGAAACTGGGCAGGGCTGTAAGGTCGATGTTCAAGAAGTCCGACGGCGGAGACGGAGAGGTCTCCAGCTTCGGCGCGCTCTGCACGGCACTTTCCGCCACGATTGGAACGGGAAACATCGTCGGAGTCGCAACGGCGATTGCGGCCGGAGGACCTGGAGCGCTCTTCTGGATGTGGCTCGCCGCCCTGCTCGGAACAGCCACGAAATATTCCGAATGTATGCTGGCGGTGCATTTCAGGGAGGCGAAGGAGGACGGCCACATTCTCGGAGGCCCCTTCTACACGATTGAGAAAGGCCTCGGAAAAAACTGGAAGTGGCTTGCGGTCCTCTTCTCTATTTTCGGCCTGCTTTCGGGCGTGATGGGAATCGGAACAATAACGCAGATAAACGGAATCACCACGGCCGTGAACGACGCGTTCAACTCTGCCAACACGAACGTGGCGTTCTCAATCGGCGAGAACTCGTATTCATGGTACGTCGTCGTGGCGGGCATCCTCGTCACATTGGCGGCCGCCCTCGTCATAATCGGCGGTCTCAAGCGGATATCGAAGGTCGCCGCCTTCGTCGTGCCGGCGATGGCTCTCGTCTACGTCTTCCTTGGGCTTTCCGTCCTCTTGATGAACGCGACAAGGATTCCAGAGGCATTCGCCGTCATCATCAAGTCGGCTTTCGGCTTCCGCGCGCTGGCCGGAGGAGCCGCAGGATTCGCGCTTTCGCAGATGGTCGCGGCCATGCAGAACGGTGTCGCGAGGGGAATCTTCTCGAACGAGGCGGGTCTCGGTTCGGCACCGATTGCGGCGGCTTCGGCGCAGGTCGAGGAGCCGGTCTCGCAGGGGCTGGTCTCCATGCTCGGAACATTCATCGACACCCTGATAATCTGCACGATGACGGGACTGGCAATCGTCATTGCATTCTACATCGGAGACGGAGAGGGAGTCGGAGAGCTGAAGGGAGTCGCCATAACTTCAAGGGCGTTCTCCAGGGTTCTCGGAGGCGACGGGCACTCTGTACAGTTCCTCTTGATGATTTGTCTCATCTTCTTCGCCTTCACGACGATTCTCGGCTGGGACTACTATTCCGAAAAATGCCTTGAGTACCTCACGAACGGAAAGATGGGCATCGTGAAATTCTACAGGCTCATCTACATCGCAGCGATTTTCATAGGCCCATATCTCACGGTCAAGCAGGTGTGGACGATAGCCGACATCACGAACGGTCTCATGGCCATACCGAACTGCGTGTCGCTCATCGCCCTGAGCGGATTGACCGCAAAGATGACCAGGGAATATTTCAACAAGTATCCAACCCACGAAGACGAATTGTAAGAAAAAAAATGGCGTCCGGCACAGATTTTTTCACTGTGTCAGACGCCTTATCCGTGATAAAATCAATGCATGAAAAACACGACTTACGTATTCGGACATAAAAACCCAGACACAGATTCCGTAGTTTCCGCGACAGCGTTCGCAAGACTCAAAAACTTGACGGGAGAGACAGACTACGTTGCCGCAAGAGCCGGAAAGCTCTCTCCGCAGACGGAATACATTTTCAAGCGATTCAACATAAACCCGCCGGAATACATCCCGGACCTCGCGCCGAAAGCCGCCTACTACATGACGGAAATCAACAAGGAAGCGACCGTGAGCGAAAACGAATCCCTCTGGAACGCGGCCAGCATGATGCAGAAAATCGGCAACCACGTTCTTCCGGTGGTGGACTCGGAGGGAAAATACAAGTCCCTGCTGCACTACAACGTATTCGCGCACAACGTCCTTTCGATTTTGAATCCGGCGCACCACCTCTCGGTCTCCACAAGCATGAACCTCATAGCGAAGACCATAAGCGCGCAGCCGATAAACATCGAGAAGGCGGACGAAATCCAGAAATTCACGATAATAGTCGGAGCGGCGAGTTTCGAGTCTTTCAAGAAGACAATCGAAGCCCACTTGAGCGAAAAAGTCATAATCATCACGGGAGACAGGGAAGACATCCACGAATACTGCATGGGAAAGAAAATCCATGGGCTTGTCCTGAGCGGCGGAAGGCTCCCCAAAAAAGAGATAATCGAAAAAGCGAAGAAGAACGGAATTTCAATCCTTGTAAGCTCCTTCGACACGGCTTCCACGGCGATGCTCATGTCGTATTCGGCGCCGGTCTCTGTAATGTCGGACTATTCGGTGATGCCGGTGCACAAGATGGACACTGTGAAGAGAATCAAGCCGCTTCTCCACTCAAGCCCGAGCCACTCGCTTCCGGTGGTCGACGACGACGGAAAGCTCATCGGGGTGATTTCGGAGAACGACCTGCTCCACGAGCCGAACGTGCAGGTTTCACTTGTTGACCACAACGAGCTTTCGCAGGCGGTGGACGGAATCGAGAACTACAGGATAAGGGAGATAATCGACCACCACAGAATCGGCGCGATTCCGACAAAGTACCCGATAACGTTCATAAACAGGCCGGTCGGTTCAACTTCCACGCAAATCGCGAACATGTACAGGGAAAACAGGGTCTCCATTCCAAAGGACATGGCGCAGATTCTCCTCTGCGGAATACTGAGCGACACCCTGATTCTCCAATCCGCCACGACGACCGAAATAGACAGGGAAGTCGCGGAGTACCTTTCTTCGATAACGGAACTCGACATCCAGAAACTCGGAAAGGACATCATCTCGGCGGGAAGCCACATCGGTTCAAGAAGCGTCTCGGAAGTGCTGAACCAGGACATGAAGGAATATTCAGAAGCGTCGGAGAACGGAAAAATCGTCTACACCGCAAGCCAAATCGAAGTCGAGGACACGGCGGAGATTCTCGCAAGGAAAAAGGAATTCCTGGACGAGCTTGAAATAACGCGTAGAAGCCGAGGAGGCCTCTTCAGCCTGCTTCTTGTTACGGACATCACGAAGTTGAGTTCGGTCATGCTCATAGCGGCGGACGCGAAATTCATGCCGTTCGTGCATCTTCCAAAGAAAGACGAGAACATCTTCTACCTCAAAGACGTTGTAAGCCGAAAGAAGCAGCTCATTCCGCTCATAACCGAGATAATCGGCCAGTACAAGGGCATCTGAAAATGACAGTCGCAATCATCGCAATATCAGCTCTCATTCTTCTCGCGCTGCTTTTTCCAATCGCCAGAAGAACTTACTTGAAGTCAATCGAAGAGGCGGAAAACGAGGAACAGAGGGACTCATTCGGCAAACAAGGCGAAGACGAGGTCTCAAAAATCCTCGCGTCCCTGCCGGAAGGCTACAGAATCTACAACGACGTGATGCTCAAAGGCTCCACATCGACGGTGCAAATCGACCACGTCGTAGTCTCCGCGTTCGGCATATTCGTCATCGAAACGAAGAACTACAAGGGCGAGATTTTCGGAAAAGAGCGCGACAGGATGTGGCAGAAAATGTGGAAGGGAACCATGAAGCAGTTCTACAATCCAATCAAGCAGAACAAAGCCCACGTCAACGCCCTCAAGATGAACACCATGATGAAGAACGCAAACGCCTACATTCCGGTTGTGGCGTTCTCCAACGAGGCCGACCTCAAGAATCTGGACACCCCGCTCGTAAAGCTCAAGTCCAAGAACGGCACGGTCGTGAACTTCAAGCACATCATAGCCAAGATAACGGCGTTCAAGGAAAAGGTGCTCTCGGAGACGCAAGTGGAAAAAATCTGCATATCGATAGAACAGCTCAGGCTGGACTCGGAGAAGATGGCGAAGAAGCACGTCAAGAACATAGAAAAATCCCTCGAAGACCGAAAATTCTTCTCCGAATACGGCAACTGCCCCCGCTGCAAGGGCAAACTCCTGCTCAGAAACGGCAGGAGGGGATTCTTTCTGGGTTGCTCGAACTACCCCCGCTGCAAGTTCACAAAAGAAGTGAAAGGCGAAAACTAGACGAGCATGGACACGGCGTTCTTCCACACGGAATAGCGGGCCGAGCGGATGTTCCCGAAAAGCTCCCCGTCCGTGTGGGAAACGCTCGGAGCGTCCGACTCGATTTCCATGGTCTCGAAATCGCGGAGGACGAACGACTTGAACTTCTTGTGCTTGCCAAGGCACAAGAACGGGAACATCAGGAACGTGAGCCATTTCGGGACGCCGGAGACGACGCAGACAGAGAGTTTTCCGTCGTCCATGCGCGCATCCGGATTCATCGGAACTCCGCCGCCTTCCGCGTGTCCGTTCATCGCAGCAAGGAAAATCAGTTTTTTGAATTCCTCAGTTTCCCCGCCGTCAAAGCGGATTTTCACGTTCTGCGTCCTCATCGAAAAGAGGGTCGCCACCGTCAAAATCGCGTAGCTGAGCTTTCCGAGTTTGATTCGATTCAGAACAACTTTGATTTTTGAAGTATTGATTGAAGTCCCCACAATCGCGTCCAAACCGAAGCCGGAGCTGATGGCGAAAACCTTGCGCTTGAAGAGGGCGTTCTCGTCGCTGGACTCGATTATGCCGAGGTCGATTTTTCTGTCGCCCTTTGAATTGAGAATCAAGTCCAACGCTTTTTCAGGATTATGGCGCGGAAGCCCAAGCCCACGCGAAAAGTCGTTGCCGGAGCCGGTCGGGATTAATCCGAGCTTGACGCTCCCCATTTTCTCCTCCGGGATTCCGTTCAAGACCTCGTTCAAGGTTCCGTCGCCGCCAAGGATGACGATTTTCTTGTCGTCGTCGTCAAGAGCGACAATCTTCTTCGCAATCTCGCCAGCGTGCCCGACCCGAAGGGGAACGTAGGTCGCATACTCCACTTTTCTCTCCTTGAGCAGCTCCTTGATTTTGTTCCAGAGCAGAAACGACTTTCCGCTTCCGCCGTGAATGTTTACGATGAAATGATACATGAACTGATTTTATCACAAAAATCACGTCCACGCGTCCACAAGTTTTTTCGCCTCTCCATACGGATTTGCGGCGCCCGCGACCGCCGAGATGACGAAGAATCCGTCCACGCCTGACTTTTTCAACGCCGGAATGTCATCGACCTTGACGCCGCCGCCTACGACGACAGGAATCGGGCTTGAGGATGCGAGAGCGGAAAGCTCGTCGAAGACCGTTATCACTTTTCCGGACGCGTCCCGCTGGCAGTCGAGCTTAGAATTCGTCTCGTGGACAGGACCCGCGCCGAAATAATCGATTTTTGAAGAGTCGAAATTCTTCACGTAGTCCACAAGCTCGCTCGTCAAAGCGGAAAGCCCTACAATCGAATCCTCGCCAAGATACTTTCTGCAAACGTCAACAGGAATGTCGCTCTGACCGACATGGATTCCGTCGACCTTGATTCCCCTCTCGCGGGCCGCAAGGACGACATCGAGCCTGTCGTCGACGACGAGCGAAACCGAGTCCGACTTTCCGAGTTCCGCTATCACAGCCGCGGACTTTTCACAAAGCTCAATCATCTCTTTCGCGCCCGCGACTTTCGAACGAATCTGAACAATCGTAAAACCCGCGCGCACAGCGTCCTCCACGATTTTCTCCACAGGGCGGCCGTTTGTGTTCTCAGGTCCCACGACGAGGTAGGCCGACACGTCAAGATTCTTTCTGTTGTACATCACATCTTCTCCTCAAGCCTTTCGAGTTTTTCGCTCATCATGTTCTCGAAGCCCGGGCGGATGTCCATCTTCATTATCACCTCCGTCCTGATTCCCTTTTCAGCAAGCACGAAAGTCGCATCCTTCACGACCTTCATCACTTCGTCCCACTCCCCTTCAATCTCGGTGAACATGGAATACGTCCTGTTCTTCAAGCCGGAATTCCTGATGACTTTGACGACCTCGGCGACTTTGTCGGAAAGTTCGTCTCCGACTCCAAAAGGCGCAATCGCAACAGCAACAAGTGTGTTCATTTTTTCCTCCAAAAAATCAAAAAACTAAAACAAAAAATCAAACGACTGAGAATTTGCTTTCCGCGACATCGGAAGGACTGGCGTTGTAAAGCGCGTCCAAAAAATTCACCTGGAAACTCGCGGGACCGTGGCAATTTTCCTCAGCCCTCTTTCCGGCGAGATTGTAGATTTGCGTGGCTGTGAGGGCTGCGATGAACGGTTCGGCGACAGCGGCGTAGACCGCGCAGACTCCCCCGAGAGAACAGCCGGCTCCTGTGATTTTCTCAAAAAAGTGGGAGCCGCCTTCCGCGCGCACTGAATTTTTTCCGTCCGTCACGAAATCGACTTCGCCTGAAACCGCCACGGCACCGTGGATGAACGAGGCGAGGGCTTTCGCCGCATTCTCGGCATCTGAAACAGAATCGACAGAATCGACACCTTTCGGGCCTGATGAGGACGATTCGATTACGCCCCAGAGTTTTGCGAGGGCAATCACTTCCGAAGCGTTCGCGCGAAGAATTGTCGGCGGAAAATCCCTGCAGAACGAGAGAAGCTTTGTCCTGAGACTCCCGATTCCAAGCCCCACAGGGTCGAGCACCCACGGCGTCTTGTTTTCGCAGAGGGCTTTCATCGTCCTTGGGAAAGTCTCCTCGTAAACCGGAAAGAGCGTTCCCGCGTTCAAGTAGACGGCAGCTCCGTTCTTCGCGCACCACTCGCCCTCGTCTGGAAGATAGACCATCGCTGCGCTGCCGCCGACCGCCAACTGCGCGTTCGCGACGAGATTCACCGTCACCGTGTTCGTTATGGAAGGCGCAAGGGGCTTTTTCTCCCTCGCGTCACAAACCGCCTTTTCGACTTTCGACTTGATTTCTGATTCCGTCATTTTTTTCTCCGTTTTTTAGTTTTTTAAAACAAAAAAGCCCACCAAAAAGGTGAGCTTCATGATTTCCGTTTGGATTTTCATTTTTTTTCATTCAGCTCCCTACGACAGTGTTGACTGACAGGTTCAAAGAGTATTTCTCAACCTCCGAAAAAATCGGAAGTACCTCCGTGAATTGACGGAAAAAGATTTAAGTGTTTTTTTTGCTTTTTGTCAAATATGAAAAACCGCATTGCAAATTCTCCACTTTTTTAATATCGTTTATTCTACATTTTGATTTTTCGGGAGCTGGTGAAAACCGGCTGAGAGGAGGACTGATTCGTCCTCGACCGCACCTGATTTGGACAATGCCAACGGAGGAAATACAGATGAAAACCGCTTTGACGATTGCAGGAAGCGACAGTTCCGGAGGAGCCGGAATCCAGGCCGACATCAAGACGATGACGGCGAACGGAGTCTTTGCGATGAGCGCAATCACAGCCCTCACGGCGCAGAACACGACCGGTGTTTTTGCGGTGCAGGTCACGGAGACTGAAATCCTTAAAAAGCAAATCGAAGCGGTGGCCACGGACATCTTCCCCGACGCGGTAAAGACGGGAATGATTCCGACCGAAGAACAGGCTCATTCAATCGCCGAATCAATCAAAAAATTCAATTTCAGGAACATCGTCGTCGACCCCGTAATCGTCTCCACAAGCGGAACGAAGCTGATTTCCGACGAAGCCATATCGAAAATCCAAAAGGAACTCTTCCCGCTCTCGACACTCATCACGCCGAACATCCCGGAAGCGGAATTCATGCTCTCAACAAAAATCCAAACGAAAGAACAAATGGAAAAAGCGGCAGAAACGCTCTCCAAAAGGCACGGCTGCTCGGTGCTCATGAAAGGCGGCCACATGGTGAACGACGCCTGCGACTTTCTCTTCAAAAAAGACGGGGACGGAATCTGGTTCGACGGAAAACGCGTGGACAACAAAAACACGCACGGAACAGGCTGCACCCTCTCTTCCGCCATAGCGTCGAATCTGGCGAAAGGGCTTTCACTCGAAGAAAGCGTCAAGAACGCGAAGGAATACCTGACGCTCGCCCTAAAAGCGATGCTCGACCTGGGGAAAGGTTCAGGCCCCCTGTGCCACAACTTCAAATTTCTGTGAAAAAAAATCAAGCAAATACAAAATTGGAGAAAATCAAAAATGGAAAGCAAAAGCTACACAACGCAGATGGACGCGGCGAGGAAAGGAATCGTCACGAAGGAGATGAAGATTGTCGCGGAAAAGGAGCGCATGGACGAAAAGAGGCTCATGCAGCTCGTGGCGGAAGGAAAAGTCGCGATTCCCGCGAACAAGAACCACAAGAGCCTGAATCCTGAGGGAATCGGTTCAATGCTCAGGACGAAAATCAACGTGAACTTGGGAGTCTCAAGGGACTGCAAGGACTACGACATAGAGATGCAGAAGGTGATGAGCGCGGTGAACATGGGTGCCGAGGCGATAATGGATTTGTCCAGCCACGGAAACACCCAGCCGTTCAGGCAGAAACTCACGAGCGAATGCCCAGCGATGATTGGAACGGTTCCGGTCTACGACAGCGTAATCCACTACCAGAGGGACTTGGCGACTCTCACGGCTGACGATTTTGTTGAAGTCGTTCGGATGCACGCAAAGGACGGTGTGGATTTCGTCACGCTCCACTGCGGAATCACGAGAAAGACAATCGAGCAGATTCGGAAGGTCGGCCGCAAGATGAACATCGTAAGCCGAGGCGGCTCCCTCGTCTTCGCGTGGATGGTTATGACAGGAAACGAAAATCCGTTCTACGAGAGGTACGACGAGATTCTGGACATCTGCGAGGAATACGACGTGACAGTTTCCCTGGGCGACGCGTGCAGACCGGGCTGCCTTGCCGACGCTACGGACGTGTGTCAAATCGAGGAGCTGGTGCGCCTTGGCGAACTCACCGACAGGGCATGGAAGCACAACGTGCAGGTGATGGTCGAAGGGCCGGGCCACGTTCCGCTCAACCAGATAGCGGCGAACATGCAGGTTCAGCAGACAATCTGCAAGGGCGCGCCTTTCTACGTGCTAGGACCTCTCGTGACCGACATCGCCCCAGGCTACGACCACATCACGTCCGCGATTGGAGGGGCCGTGGCGGCGGCTTCCGGAGCGGCGTTCCTCTGCTACGTCACCCCAGCCGAGCATCTCGCGCTCCCGAACCTTGACGACGTGAAGCAGGGCATCATCGCGTCGAAGATTGCGGCTCACGCGGCCGACATCGCGAAAGGCATACCCGGCGCGCGCGACATCGACGACAAGATGGCCGACGCACGAAAGAAGCTCGACTGGGACGCCCAGTTCGAATGCGCCCTCGACCCGGAGACGGCAAGGAAAATCCGCGACAGCAGAAAACCGGAGGACGACCACTCGGAAGCCTGCTCCATGTGCGGAAAATTCTGCGCCGTCAGAAGCATGAACAAAGCGTTGTCGGGCGAATACATCGACATTCTGTAGATATTGGACCTGTTCGGAAACTTCTGTTTCGGAACAGGTCTATTTTCTGTGGTTTTCGTGCTAGAATCGGACTCATGAAAAAAAACAAAACAAAAGACACAGACGAGACTCTTGTGCAGGTCTACTGCCGTGTCCGCGACAAAGACGGTTGGTACAATACCAAACACGAG
>CAMHLH010000049.1 GCA_946185925.1 uncultured Treponema sp. | reverse complement strand
CGCTCCATCTGAGAAAGGTATTCTTCCTGTGTCCTGAAATCTTCTGTCGCCATGCTTTCATTTTACTGCGGCTCTGGCTTTTTGAGTAGGGACTTCCGCCCGCGTGCCGCATTCCGTGGTGACGCGGGCGTTTTTTGTACACTGCTATTCAAGACTGACAGCAAGTCATTGATATGATAGAATTGTGACAAAACTTTTGTCGGAGGTTTGAAAATGAATTTCATAAAAGCTAGGTTGATTTTTGGCCAACTAAATTCAATTTCTCCGAAAATCCAGCCCGTTAAAATTTCATCAGTGGCAGACGACTTCGCCTTTGTGGGGCGAATGTTTTCAAGAACTGGCAACAACATAAAAGAGGGAATAAATGCAACAAAAAAATCAGATGGCGAAAAAAGAGCAGGCGGCTGTATCTGACAAATCTGGAGAAGCTCTTTTTCAGCGCCAGGTTGTTTTTGAAGGTTCTGTCCCTCATCCGGATATTTTGAAAGGATATGGGGAGGTAAACGAAACTTTTCCAGAACGGATAATTCAAATAGCGGAAAATCATGCGAAAACAGAAGATGCGGCGCAAAGGGCGTTGGTCAAGGGGAATATTGTTTCGGTTATTCTCGGTCAATTTTTGTCTTTTCTTTTCGGTATAGTAGGAATCGCAGCCACCGTATATCTTGGGATAAAAGGAAATACTGCAGGTGCAGTGGCTTCCTCTGTTGCAGTAATAGTACAGTCCGTTGTTGCCGCAATTGTGAACAAAAAGGACAAGTGATATTTTCCCGCTCGCGCCGCCGCATTTTGTGGCAAGCGCGGGCGTTTTTTATCAAAAACTGTTCTGATTGGTGGTTTCTGCCGAATAAAATGTTGTTAGATTTTTGTAAAATTGTGGAAAAAAATCTCCAAAAACTCTAAAATCTCTAAAATTGTAAGTTTCATGTCTTACATATATTAAAATAGTCTGATGTCAATAATGTGTCGTTTTTTCAAGGGGTTCTGATATGAAGAAACATGTTTTGGGCTTTTTCGTTGCGTTGGCTTCTGTGCTTTTTATGTTCGGATGCGACGTAGGTCTTGGAGAAGTCGTAGACACTCAGGCGCCAACGCTTGAGATTGTCTATCCGCCAATGGCCGCCACGGTCAGGGACAAATTCATTTTGTACGGAACGTGGAGCGACGACAAGGGTGTTTCTTCTGTGTCTGTGAAAGTCGTGAACACGGAGACGAAGGAGACTGTGGACACTGTTTCCGCGGTTGTCAGCTCCGACAAGACTTGGCAGGCCGAGCTGAACGAATACGACTCGGACACAGGCTACTACAAATACAAGGACGGCTCGTACCAGATAAGCGTGACAGCCTACGATGGGGCTGGACATTCCTCAGGCGAAAGCTCGCGCACGTTCGACATCGACAACACGGCTCCGGTCTTCGTAATCTCGAACCCGGGCGTGGTGAAATCAGACAATCTCGAAGCCTCGGCGTACGGCTCGGTCTTCACGGTCGAAGGAACAATCGCGGACGACCACACGATTTCGCTCATGGACGTGGCGATTTACGACCAGAGCGGCTCCCTCGTCTCCCACGAGACCTACGATTCAGAGCAGATAGACTTCTTCCGTGAGGAGGAAATCTCCACGGCAGGCGGAACGAGCGTCACAATCGCCCAGTATGCCGACAGCCCCTCGACCACAGCCAACACCCGCTATTCTGATGTCTATGGAACAGATTCGAGCGCGGGAACGAAATACTACTACGCGTCTGTGACCCTCACCGATTCCGCCCAGGTCTACCAGAACCCCACTGGAAGCGAGCGCGCGGCCGCCGATGTGAAATCGGACTCCCTCGGAAATTCGACTTCGACGGTCTACCTTTACGACGACGTGTACACTTCGCTCATGAGTGCGAAGAAGGGCCTCGGACTTTCCGCCGCCGACTTGAAGAATGTCTTGAACGGCACCGTCTCGAACGACTCTGTTCTTTCCACTTTGAACGAAAGCGCGAAGGACACAAGCTCTTCGGAGGAGAGCCGCCTCTATTTCTCTCTGAACCCGGAGGCGAACCCGACCTACACGATTTCCGGCTACACGTTCGGATTCAACGACGGAGAGACCGTGCAGAGCGCGTCGAACGGAAACACCGTGAACGTGACGATAAATTCCGGCCTCGACGGAGTGAAGGTGGACCCGTCGACGCTCAAGCTCTGGATGTACACCTGCGATGGAAGCGGCAAGCCGACAGCGGCCGATGTTTCCGAGAAAATTTCCAATCTTGCCTCGAAAGTGAAGCTTTTAGAAACGAACGCTTCAAGTGACGGCGAAGAGACGATAACGGAAAGCCAAATAGCGGAGATTGAAGAGACAGGCTGGACTCTGGTCTACGACTACTACGCATACAACGGAAGCACTGTCGACGTTAAGTCGATTGCGATGACTCTGCCGTCGAGCGGAATCGTCCTGAACAAATACTACATTCTCGCGGCGACTGGATACGACGCCGACGATGTTCCTTTCTCCCAGAAGACAATTTACGGATTCGCAGGAAACGTCTCTGGAATTGCGCCGACAATCGAAATCCTCACGCCGGAGAACGGAGCGTTCGTGAGTGCGGACTCTCTTGAATTCACCGGAACCGCGCTCGTCAACAACGACAGCCTCCACGTCTCCAAACTCCAGGCGACAATCAGCGCATGGAACGGAAGCATCGCCGTCGGAGACGAGGACGGATACGCCGTCACGCTCACATACGACGCGACCGAGGCGAAGTGGACGAGCACGAACAGCGAGGCGTTCAGCATCAATGGAACTGCCTGGACGTTCACACCGTCGAAAATCGACGGCTTCCTCGACGCCACTGCGGATGCCACAAAGTACACTCTCTCAATCTACGGAGAATCCTCTTCCGGCCACAGCATCACGATGTCCTCCATGGTTCAGCTCGACACGACGGCGCCGGTCGTCTCAATCACGACGGTCACGCCGACGGTTTCTGGCGCGGACTTCGACGGAAGCGACAACGTGTACATCAACGGAACTGTGCGCATAATGGGTTCAATCGTCGAGCAGAATTTGGCTTCTGTCACCTACGACATTTGGGCTTCTACTGATTTGACGAAGGAGCTTACCGCTTCTGATTCCATTCTTGCCCAGATGAAAGCTGCCACTGAGAACAATCCGAATATTCCTGCCGCCTACGACGGAAATCTCGAAACATCGAACTCAATCGACGTGTCGTTCATGTCGTCGATGGTCACCCAGGGAATGATACGGGGTGGCGCAATCACGGAGGACACGCCGATAAAAATCCGCGTGGTCATCACCGCGACGGACGAAGTGGGCAACACCGGAATTTATTCTTCCGATGAATACAACGATGGAAAGGACTTCATCATCTATCAGGAGACCGACCGCCCGAAAATCACGTTCGGCAACGCGGACTCTTCTGTGACGAGCGAGAGCGGAATAAACTCCGAGACAAACCTCTTTGGAACGACAAGCAACAACAAGCTCTCGTTGAGCTTTGAGGATGACGACTCCGTGGCAAAATACGAAGTCTCTCTCTACAATTCTGACGGAACGGCTCTCGCCGCTGTGAACGACGCTTATGGCGACGCGAATCCATATTCGCTTTCTCCGAACAAGACGACCGCCAGTCTGAACTATCTTTTGCCGGAGACCGAGGGCGTGTACCAGGTGAAGGTCGTCGCTTGCGACAGCGGATATGTCGGAGTGGAAGCCACATCGTTTACCGATGCTTTCAGAAGAATTGAAGTTGGCAATTTCTTCATCGCGGTTGATTCCGGCGCGCCTACATTGAGCGTGGATTCTGTTTCGGCATACGTCTCGACTTCCGATTCAATCACGGGAACTGTTTCTCCGTCTACGAAGAGCTTCGACAACGGAACTGAAATTTCCGCCGTATTCCTCGATTCGGAGCTGCAGGAACTTGCAACACAACCGGCAACGCTTTCTGCAAACAAGAGCGGAACTTCATGGGAGTTTCCGCTTTCAGCTCTTCAACCAAACACAAGCAAAAAATACATTCTGAAAATCACTGCCACGGACAAGTATCAGCAGAAATCCTCTACGAACGTGACATTCTCGATGGACCCGAACAAGCCGACAATTACGGAACCGACTTCAGTGCAGACCGTGAAACTCGACGAGTCAAGCTATGTTACTTTGAATGTTGTCGTAAACGACGACGATGGCGGAAGTGGACTTTCTACAGTCGGATATTATCTTTCAGAAGACAACACGGCACCTTCTTCTTACGACAGTGTTTCATGGACTGCCATGAACCAGACAAACACTGACTGGCGAACGACATTCGACATTTCTTCTGTAAAAAATGAAGACGGAACTTTGTATGCCTTCTTTGGCGCAAAAGACAACGCTGGAAACACAGAAGTCTCGGCTTCTTCAATAAAACTCACAATCGACAAGACGGCTCCTGCAATCACGGTGACTGGCTTTGACGGAAGTGCTGTTTCTGCGAACGGAACTTCAAAAACAACGAGCGGAAATTCTTTCAGCGTGACTGTTACCGACACGAATGTTGCTTCTCTTTCTTCAAGCAATTCAAATGTTTCTGTGGGAAGCGAAAGCGAAGTTACCGGCGGAAAAACATACCCGGTTACGGTTTCATGGTCTTCCACAGACGGCAAAATCGAGGATTCTCAAGATGTCACATTCACGGCGACAGATGAAAACGGACGGACGGCGGCATATACTGTCACGCTTTCATGCGACAATTCGGCTCCTGTGGTCACACTGAACAATTATGATGAATATGCATCAAGTTCAGTTGAGCTGACAGGTACTGTAAGCGACACAAATTTCACAAAGACAAGCTCGAACTTCAAGGTCTATCTGCTTCCGGCGGATTCGGCAAAAGATACAAAGAGCGGAATCGTCACATTTGGTGACAGCGACACAAGCTGGAGCGCGACATTCACAGGACTTGAGGAGACTTCTTACAATATCGTTGTTGTCGCAAAAGACTCCTTCGGAAATTCATCAGCATACAGAACAGGTTCTGTATCTGTTCCAGATGACGCTGGATTTACTGGAGAAGCACTCTCATTTACAAGCAGCGCATTCAATGTCGATGTGAACGCACCGGAACTCACGGAAAATTCCGTAACAGTTGGGACGAGCAGCGAAAACGCCAGCCAGACGGAAAATTTCTATTACAACGGCGGGTCAGACTCGATTTATATTTCTGGACAGGCTACGGATTTGGCCAGCGGAATTGCCTCTGTAGTGATTCTTCCATACTCAAAGACGGCGACTGACGGTATTACAGCAACATACGATTCTGCCAGCGGTACATTCACTGCGACTATTGCAAACTCAAAAATCACGAAATCCGGCACGATTTACGCAAAAATCACGGACAAGGCCGGTAACTCGAATGAAGTGAACCTTGCCGCCCTCACATACGACGCGACGGAACCGAAAATCCAGAGCTATGCGCTTTCGGACAATAAATCTGGCTACACCGCATACAATTCTGGAAAGGACGAAAGCGGAAACGCTGTCTACTATGTGAACAACGGAACTGCACATACGTTCACGCTCTCTGGAATCGCCACGGACAATCTGGGGCTTGCTTCGGCAGTCCTTTCAATCGGAAGCGTAACGAAAGAAATCACGGACGAGGACAGCCTTTCTTCATACTCGTTCACCGATATTGATTTGACTTCTCTTTCTGGCGATGCGAGCGCAAAGATTACTCTCACGGACAAGGCTGGAAACACTGCGGAACAAGCCTTTACAATCAAGCTCGATACAGCCGCCCCACAGGGAAGCCATGACCCTGATTCTGCAAATCAGGACTACATATTCCGCATAGGCTCTGGAACTGGCGGAAAGTATTCTGCCGGAACTTACGGAAACGCGAGCACGATTCAAATCCGCGGCTACTTCAATGAAACTGAAACTGGCAGTGGCACGAACATGATTTACTACAAGCTCTTCTCTGGAAGTGCACCGACAGCCGCTGACGCCACAACATTCCTTTCAAGCTACGAAAGTTCTGCCACAGGCTACTTCTCTCCGCTTTCATCAGAGGAAACTGCGGACGTTTCAAGCACTGCGGACAATACGACAAAAACCGTAACAACAAACTTCAAGTCAAACATCTCAGGATTCCAGGAAGGAAAGAACTATCTCCTTCTCGTCGCCGTGGACAACGTAGGAAACGCGGCGCTGGACACTGTGACATACGAATACACGGATACAAGCAGCCAGACCGTCTCTGTCACAGGCTGCTATTCAATCAATGTTGACACGACGCTTCCTTCTGTGGAATCTGATGTTTCTTCCACAATCCTCACGAACGGAAACGGCGACATCACAATCTCTGGAACAGCGGCAGATTCTGACGCCGGAATCGACAGCGTGGCAGTAAAAATCACTGTGGGAACTGCAACATATTCAAGCTCGGACACTGATTCAAAAATCACTGTCACCACAAAAACAGCTTCCGGTGACACGGACAATGACCTGCACTGGACTGCGACAATTTCAAAAGACGCATTCTCTTCGGTTTCTTCTGGAAACTTCACAGTCTATGCGACTGCCACTGACAAGGCGGGCGAGGGCAACAGCCAGACAGTGAGCGTGGCGAACATCAGCGTGGACAAGGTGGCTCCGACCGTAACGCTCACCAAGCCGACGACAGCTGACTCTTCAAAGACAGACAACACTTACATAAACGGCACAATCGGCTTGAGCGGAACAATCAAGGACGCGAACACTCTTCCTGACACTGCAATCACTGGAATCCAGGTGAGCACGGATAATTCTTCATGGAAATACGTAAGCTCTGATTCAGCCGATTCTGAAAGCATCGTCATGGATTCATTCAGTTTTGAAGGAAACTACACGTTCACGGTTTCCGGCTTCGACACGACAAAACTTGATGACGAGACTGAATACTACATTCGCGCAGTCGCGGTTGATGCTGCTGGAAACACCGGATATTCAGACGGCGTGAAGGTCAAAGTTTCTCAGGACACCGACCGCCCGGTTGTAAAAATCACGAACCTTTCCGTAAACTCTGACGGCTCATACATCCTCAGGTACGGAACTGACTCCCAGATTACAGCCACAGTCACCGACGACGACGGAATCGACTCTGTGGTGATTTCAGGCTCAGAATATACTGGAAGCGAATCTGTAAGCGGAGGAAGCGTCTACACGGCTTCAACGGGAACAGTCACTTTCACTCCAGCAGACACAGCTGACGGAAAAAAGACCTTCTATGTCTATGTGAAGGACTCAGAAGGAAAAGAATTCTACACTACAGCTGCAGTTACAGGCGAGGGAACAGTTGCAAGTCCATACAAGTATCTCTCGAATCCGAAAATCTCCGTGGCAAACGAGGACATAGGAAACGAAAAGGAAGCTGCTGTATTCACCTATGTTTCAGACTCGACATCACCTGTGGTCGGAACTGTGGAAGGACTTGCATACAAGAGCGACGGCACGACCAAAAACGGCGGCTACAATTCAGAGACTGCAAGCTACACTGAATATGAAACAGTAGGTGCAAGCTATGTTGTGGGCGGAACTGAAAGGCAGAATGTTGTCCTCAAGATTTCAGCCAGCGATAAGAACGGAATCGCCGGAATGACGGCGGAACTTTCTTATAAAGATTCAGACGGAAACGATGTAAGCAAAAAGATTAGAACTTCTTCCCTTACAGATTCTGCATATTCTGCCTATACAGAAAACGGAAGCCTTGTAGTTTCCGCAGATGACTCAACGTCTGCCACATGGACGACGACCGACCTGATTTCTCTTGCGGATGCCGCTACAGGAAGCATCACTCTTACGGTCACCCCTTATGACAAGTCTGGTCTTGTAGGAAACGGAACCTTTACATTCGTTGCGGACCAGAGCGGTCCAACTGTAAAGGTCACAAGTCCAAGCTCTACTGAACACGTTTCAGGCTCGTCTATTCTGGTAAGCGGAATCGCGACGGACGTGGGCGGAAGCTCTACAAGCACGATTCAGTGGGGAATCCCGAACACAAGCGGCACGATAGAAAAATGGCAGGGCGAACTCACTGCTACTTCAAGCGTTTCTGCATGGTCGTTCAACTTTGACGGAAGCTCTAACGCTTCATTCAGCGAATTTATTGATTCTTCAAAATACAAAGTTTCAGAAAACTCTGACAGTATTTGGACAATCCCTGTCCACTTCAAGGCTACGGATTTGCTCGGAAACGAAACAGTTTATGAAGACTTCTCTCTTCTCTACGACCCGGATGCCGACAGACCGCAGACCACACTTTCTTATCCGGGCGAAGCGGACAAGAAATCCGGTGAGAATTACGCAATCCTCGGCGGAACAATCCGCGCTACGGGAAGCGTAGAAATCCCTGACGGCTCAACTTCTGTCTGGGCTGTCTACATGCAGATTTCAGACGACAACGGAAACTTCGATACCGCAGACAAGACCCGCGCGGCGAATGCAAAAGCTGTTTCAGACGGTGTAGTAGCTCCAACCGGCTACGGCTACGAAGTAGTTGATGCTGATTCGATGGAAGCAAACTGGCAGACAGCGAACAGCAACACCGGAAGCCTCAACTTCCACTCAACGGACTCAAGCAAAAATACAAGCTACAGAGATGCCTGGTGGGGAATCAAAGTCACCAAGAATTCCGGCTCATGGTATGTCAATTTGAATTCTTCAGGCGAATTGAATTCAAATGTGTCAGGTTCTACAAACAACATAAAAGTTCGCTTCTGCGGTGTAAGCGAGCAGGGAAAGGTCGGTCACTGGACTGAGCCTTATTCAATCCACATCGACTCAAATGTTCCAACATACACTACCGCAATGTATAAGTATTCAGACGACATTGATTCTGTATCTGACTTGTACAAAACAGCCACATCAAACGACTCTGATTCTGGAATCGTCACTGCTTCAAAAATCAAGCCTTACGAAGCCGACATGTACCTCAAGGGACAGTGGTACGCCTTCGCAAAAATCACTGACGAAAGCAGCGTAAAAGTTACAGGCGTAAAGAGGGGAACGACTTCGCTCACTTACGGAAGCGACTATTTTGTCTATCCGGAAAGTGCAGGAAACGACGGAGAGAACTCAAGCGGCTCAAGTCTCCATGTAGACAGCGGCGATGCGGATTCTTCCTTTGTTGCCTATGTCTGGGTAAAAATCGATCCTTCATATACGACGACACAGACATACACGATTACGGCTATGGACTCTGACGGAACCCCGAACAGCATTTACCCGGCCTTCGAACTGAACACGGACAATACGGCACCAAGCCTCACGGCTCTTACCGACACTTCAGGCTCCGCCATCAGCATGACAAAGCTTCGAAATTCCAACAAAGGAATTACATTCGAGACTGCGGCGACCGACACAGGCTCAGGATTCGACAAGCTTCTCTTCTACTTCAAGCGCACGATTACAAGCAACAGCACTGCGACTACCACAATCGAGCTTCCACTGCCGGCTGGCTCAAGCGGAGCATGGACGACTGGAAGCGAGGCCGCCTATGTGGGAAGCCTTTCGGAAACTGACAGCGACCTTTCTTCTGAAGGAAACGAACTCTACGGAGTCACATTGTCGGGAACTTCTTCAAGCGACGGTTCCACAACGACGTTCACGGCAAGTTCCGACATTTCTTCTTATAAATTCATCAGAAAGGGCGGCGTGATAAAACTCTCCGGCGTCTACTATGTGATTTCCGCCGTGAGCGGAAAAGCAATCACTGTGGATTCAGCAGTTTCTGGAAGCCCGACAAGCGCATTCGCTGCGGCCGCAATGGTTCTCGACCACGTTTCGACGGCGGAAGGCTGGACTTGGGATAACGGCTCATTCAAAGTCGCAGGCGACGAAGACGACGACGGATTCGTGGAATTCATCAAAAAATCAGGTTCAACATGGACTTGTGAAGCCACAATCATGGGTAACCAGCTCGAAGATGGCCCGATTTCCCTTGTCACCGTTGCATTCGACAAGGCTGAAAATGTCACAACCACAACGACAAATGTGATGATTGCCAACAACACGCCTCGCCTTGCAAAAGTCTTCCTCGCAACAGACTTGAACGGCGACGGAAAATACACAGACAACGAATTCGGTTCTTCAAAGATAAAGAACCTGAACCAGACATACAAATTCTACTCCGCCCTCACCAACGGAACGGAAGGCTCGGCAGACGAAGTCGTCACGCTCTCCCAGAGCAGCGATGAAGCCACGGTCGGACTTAAAATGCGCGACAGCTTGGCCGCCGCATTCGAATTTGTGAGCGGAGATACTTTTGAGGGCTTCGGCAGCGGAAACGGCGATTTGTACTACAAGCTTGATGTAGGAACAGAAAAACTTGACGAGGCTCAGGCTGGCTCTGTGACTGCCGCTGACGGAAAGAAACTCACGAAGCTTGATTCTATGAGCGATAAATTTGCCTCTGTCTCGGACATAGAAATCGGTTCTACGGCCGTTAGCGCGAAAAACCTTACAGGCCTCGTAATCACCCCTGCGAATATTACAAGCGGAACTTACGGAACTCACACAGAGTGTACAAGCAGTGAGCAGACTGTAAGCTACATCGGACTCACCTTGTGGGATTCTACTAAGGGAACGACACCGGGTGTCGGCGATACAGTTTCTGACAAAAAGATTACGGCATTCGGCTCTCAGTCGACAGTCGTAAACATTCCTCTTTACATTGACCTTACTGACGATGTAAAACCAAATCCGACGTTCGCCGACCCGACCGCCCACACTGACGGCGGACACGTAGAGCTTTCTTCAACTCTGCCTTCTGGCACATTTACAGAAAACAACTCAGATGAATACGACACCGACACCAAGATTTCTGGAAAAGTCGTATTCACAGGAACCGTAAGCGATGAAAAGCGAGTTTCTTCTATAAAACTCACGAGCGGAAAAGCAATCAACTCTTCGCTCACATCTGCCGTGGAAGTCGCTTCTTACGATACGACAAACGGACTTCTTAAAGTGACAGACGACGCAAGCAAAACTGACGGCTGGACATTCGCAATCACCGAAACGACTGCGGATGAGCAGTTCTCCGTTACAGACGGACACAAAGTGACATGGACTCTCACCCTGGATTCAAGATATGTTGAAAACGTTGCCGCAAGTGATGTCCTCTTCAC
>CAMHLH010000048.1 GCA_946185925.1 uncultured Treponema sp. | reverse complement strand
GAGAATCGTCTGGGGCGACGAGCTTCCGAAGGAGAAGGACGAGAAGAAGAGGGAGTCGATAATCCTCCGCGAGAAGAGAATCTACGAGCTTTCACAGATTGAGAGCGGAATGCCGAAGGTGAAGCCGTATCAGGTTCCGTTCCGACTTTTGACCACGCTCCTCCAGACATATTCTGGCGACATCGATGCCGTTATAAAGTCGCTCGGTGACGTGAAGCCAGAGCAGGAGGAATGTCTCCGCCGCCGCTGCGCCTGCGCCTGGTACTGGATTACGGAATCGGCTCCCGACTGCGCCGCCGACATGTGCTTCCGCATCCGCGACGACGGCTCCAAGGCCGAGGACATCACGGGCGACATGCTCACAGCCGTCAAGCGCGTGCGCGACGAGGTCGTCCCCAAAGTCGGCACCTTCCCGACCGACAAGGACTGCCAGCAGGCCATGTACGCAATCGCGACCGAGCTTGGCCTTGAGGCGAAGGCGCTCTTCACCGCGCTCTACCACGCGATTATCGACAAGGACCAGGGCCCGCGCCTTGCGAGCTTCATGAAGATAATCGGCAAGGAAAAGCTCTCGAAGATTCTGTCGGTGTATTGATTGCACGATAGCTGACAAGCCCCTTCCGCATTTCGCTTGGAGTGCGGAAGGGGCTTTTGCTTGTGCGTTCAGAGGAAAGATGTTGCAACAAGCGATTGGGGAAATCGGATATTCAGAGTGAATTTCGATGTGTTTATGGTACAATTGACCACAAGGAGGTGATTTTATGAGATGTATTACCAAAGAAATGCTTGAAAAACGCGAACAGGCGAACAGTGTCTACAATTTGATTCTGCACGCTCCAAAGCCTGATTTCACCGAACTCGACAAAGAATGCGCCGAGTTGAAGGAGTGGATTACGGAGGAGCACAAAAAAGACAGGCAGATTATGATGGAGGCTTTGAAATCAAATGGCAGATTATGAAAACCTTTTTGCCGACGAAGACTTCGTCGTGGAGCATCTGTTGGCTTCTCCGGAAAATCTCAGCCTCATTCAATCGTTTTCCGTCGGAAATGCGGCAATGGGGCTGGAGATTTTCCTAAAAGAAGTTGCCGAGCGGGAAGAAAGCGAAAAACAGACGCGCACATATTTGATAAAAGACCGCATTACAGGGGAAGTTGCCTGCTATTTTTCAATGCGCACGGGGCTGGTAACGCTTCAAGTTGACGGCGATGCGTTCGACTCGCTTTCGGCAGTGGAACTTTCAAACTTTGCGATGAACCAAGTCTATAAAGCCAATCACCCGAATGCGAAGCGGTTGGGGTCATATTTTTTCAAACGTTTCATTCTGCCGTTGGCGCAGTTTGTTTCGGAATATGTTGGTGTCAGCACTCTCTATATTTACGCTTTGCCAGAAGAGCGGCTGATGAATCATTATAAAAAGATGGGCTTTTCGCGGCTTCCAGAAGAACAGGAAAAATTCGTTCAAAACCATGTAAAGCCAAAATACGATGAAGGTTGCATTTTTATGTATCAGCCCTTGTAGTCATGTTTTTCGCAACAAGAGATTGCGTGCAAATCCCGAATCCGTGTGGCATCATCTCAACAGTCGGTTCTTGGCAAGCTGCGGTTACAGGTTTCCTGAAAGCTTTTCCAGCAGTTGAAGGAGCGTTTCCTTCTCGCCTTCGCTGAACCCTTTGTACGCGGTCTCTATCAGCTCCGTCGAAAGGGTTTTCGTGGTCTTGTCGTATTCCTTTCCGTTTTCTGTCAATGATATGTATTTTTTGCGGCTGTCGAGCGGGCATCTTTTTGTCTGGACGAGGCCCAGCTCTTCGAGTTTCTTCACCAGCGCGGTGGTCGTCGATTTGTCGCGGTTTATCTCGGCCGTTAGCTCTCCGAGCGTCATGCGCTCTGTCTGGGAGAGCTTGTAGAGTATGAAGCCGTGGGAGGAGACCATTTCCGGCAGTCCAGACGCGCGCATTTTTTTTTGGAGAAAGTCCTGCGACTGCGAGTGGATTTTTGATATCAGCGAAAGTACGGAAGACGTGTCGTGGTTCATTTTTCTGGGCAAGAAAATCCGCGGGGGCAAAAATGCGCCAGCCCGCGGATTCCCGTTTATCTAAGCTTGAAGCCGTTTATCTTGTCGGAGATTGCGGCGATTGAGTTGCCGACTTTCTCGGAAGACTTCAGAAGTTCGTTTTCGATTTCAGAAACGTTCGATGCCGAATCGGCTGTCCTTGAGACCGCCTCGTGCATCTTTGAAGTGGATGAGCTGAGCGCGTCCGTGAGTTCCTTGAGCTGGGACTGGCTCTGCTGCATCTTTTCCCCTGCGTCCCTTACTCCGAACGTAGTCTCCTTCATGTCCTTCAGAACGTCAATTATCTGCTGTGAGCCTACGCTCTGCTCGGACATTGCGTTTGTGATTGTGGAGACAATCTGCGACGTGTTTTCCATCTCGTTGTTCGTTGTCGTGTAGATTTTGTCGGCTTCCACGGCCGCCTGCACGATTTTTTCGATGAGGGTCTGGATTTCTGAAATCTTCGCCTTGATTTCCTTTGACTGCACAGAGCTTGACTCAGCGAGGTTCCTGATTTCGTCCGAAACGACAGCGAATCCGCGTCCCGCATCACCGGCGTGGGCTGCCTCGATGGCGGCGTTCATGGCAAGAAGGTTCGTCTCGCTCGCAATGTTCGCGATGGTCTTGTTCGCAACGTCCAAATCCTTCGACTTGTCCGACATGACTTCCACGATGTCCCTGATTTCCTTTTCGGCGGCCATTCCCTTTTGCGAAAGCGACTTGAGGTTCGTGAATGTCGCGCTCATGTTCTCGCTGGACTTCGTTACGCTCTTGATGTTTCCAATCATCTCCTCTACGGCCGAGCTGGCTTCTTCCACTGCGTTGTTCTGCGATGTGAGGAGGGTGTCGAGGTTCTTCACCTTGTCGGAGATGTCGGCGATGACGCTCTGGGTCGTTGTGACCGAATGCATCTGGCTGTCCATCTGCGCCTCTGTGATGGAGACGGAGTTGTCCAAATCCTGCACGGTGGAGTGGGTCGCGGCCAAGCTGTTCGACACTTCCTCGTTCGCCGCTATCATGTCGTCTCGCGATTTCGAGATGTCGCCGATGAGAGTCTGCAGCCTTTCCACGAATTTGTTGAAGTTGTGGGTGATTTGTCCGATTTCGTCCCTGTTCTTGATTTCCGGGAGTCTCTTCGTCAAGTCCGCGTTGCCCGTGGAGATTTCCTTGAGGTTCCTGTTGAGGAATTTGAGAGGCTTCAATGCCGAGATGAGCAGGAGGAAGGTGATGATTGCCATGAGAATCGCCGTCACGATGATTGTCGAAACCATCGAATTCACGAGCTTGAATTGGGTCTCGTTGACCGTCTTTGTCGGGACGATGACGATGACGGTCCATGTGGTGCTGGCGACTTTCTTCATGAAGATTTCATTTCTTTTTCCGTCGATGTAGAGCACCGACTTGAGGGTGTCCTTTTTGTCCTGCGACTTGATGTATTCGATTGCCTCGTCCGTGAACTTGGAAGACTTGAGGCTCCAGCACGGGAATTTCATTATCGTTTCTGTAGCGGGACCCGCTATGTAGTAGCCGCTCGAGTCGACGATGACAGCGAATCCTTTGGGGCTTGCGATGTCGTTTCCCTTGATGTTCGTGATTCCGCCCTGGATTCCTGAAATCGGCGCGAACCCGACGAAGGTTCCGTAGTATTTGTCGCTTCCGGGACGCTTGACGAGCGATGTCTTGCAGTATGGAATGAGCGCGTCCTCGAAGCTTGTTCCGACCGGCTCTCCGTAAATTTGGCCGAGGTTCTTGGTCTTCATCTCTATGAACCATTTCTGGTCGGCGACAGATTGGACAGTTCCGTCGTCGTAGTAGCAGAGTCCCGTGTCGTATTCTGCGTAGCCGAATTTTGAGAAGTTCTTGCTTCTGTTGCCGACGAACGACATGAGCATCTGCTGCAGTTCGATTGGGTCGTGCGATGTCAGTCCGATGTTGTTCAGGCTGGCGAATGCGCGGAGCTGCTGTATGTACATGGAGTTCTTGCAGTTTATCGCGTATGCCGTCTCTTTTGTGAGTTCGGCGGTGTCGGACTCGAAAGTCTCCTGCACGCTTTTTGAAATCATTCTTACGGTAATGAAAGATGATACTGACAGGAAGACGATGATTCCCAGAATTATCTTCCAGGCTATTGAAAATGCCAATTTTTTGCTTCTTGGCGTTTTTTTGTTTTCTTCAACCTTGCTCATAATTTTCTCCATAAAACTGTGCGAAATTACATTTTCGATTTTATTTGATAATAAAAAAAATCACAAACTATAAAGGTGTTTTTTGATAAAATTAGAAAAACTTATTTCAAAGAGGTGCAGAATGACTGACATAGAAATTGCCCAGAAGAACGTGATGGTCCCTATCGCGGACGTTGCTTCGAAGATTGGCATTGGCGAGGACGATTTGGAGCTTTACGGAAAATACAAGGCGAAGATTACGATGAAGGAGCTTCGCGCCCTGCAGGAGAAGGCGGGCGACCCGAAGAAACGCGGCAAGCTCATCCTGACGACCGCCGTGACTCCGACACCTGCCGGCGAGGGAAAGTCCACGGTCTCCATCGGCTTGGGCGACGGACTGAACAAAATCGGAAAGAAGGCCGTAATCGCCCTTCGAGAGCCTTCTCTCGGTCCCTGCTTCGGTGTGAAGGGCGGAGCGTGCGGCGGCGGATACGCCCAGATTGTCCCGATGGAGGATATCAACCTCCATTTCACCGGCGACATCCACGCGATTTCCGTCGCGAACAACTTGATTTCGGCGATAATCGACAACCACATACACCAGACGAACGCCCTCAGAATCGACCCGAGAACGATAACATGGAAGAGGGTGGTGGACTTGAACGACCGCGCCCTCAGAAACATAACGATTGGACTCGGCGGGCGCACCGACGGAGTGCCACGCGAGGACCACTTCTGCATTTCCGTGGCGTCCGAGCTGATGGCGATTGTCTGCCTTTCGACTTCGATTTCTGACTTGAAGAAGAGAATTTCGAACATAACCGTCGCGCAGACCTACGACAAGCGTCCGCTCAAATTCGGCGAGTTCAAGTGCACGGGGGCGATTGCGGCCCTTTTGAAGGACGCGATAAAACCGAACTTGGTGCAGACTCTGGAGAAGAATCCCGTTTTCGTGCATGGAGGACCTTTCGCGAACATAGCCCAGGGGACGAACTCCATAAACGCCACGATGTGCGCTCTCGCGACCGGCGACTACGTAGTGACCGAGGCCGGGTTCGCAGCCGACTTGGGCGCGGAGAAATTCATGGACATAAAGTGCCGCGTGGCAGGAATCTCGCCTGATGTCGTCGTGATAGTCGCGACCGTGCGCGCCATAAAGATGCACGGCGGAATGGCCAAGGCCGATTTGGCGACTCCGAGCGTGGCTGCGCTGCAGAAAGGCTTCGAGAACCTGGCCGTGCACCTTGAGAACATAGCGAAATTCGGCGTTCCGTCTGTGGTCGCAATCAACAAGTTCGTGACCGACACGGACGAGGAAATCGAAATGCTCAAGAAGCTCTGCGAGACCAAGGGCGCGAAGGCTGTCCTCTGCGAGGGCTGGGGAAAAGGCGGAGACGGCATGAAGGAGCTTGCCGAGGTCGTTTCCGAAACCGCCGACAAGGGCGGCGCGGATTTCCACTATCTCTACGAGTCTTCGGCTTCCCTCGCCGACAAAATCAGGACGATTGCCCGCCAGATTTACCGCGCGAAGGACGTGGAATTCGCTCCGAGCGTGCTAAAGAAGCTTCGGGAGTACGAGGAGATGGGCTACAAGGAGCTTCCCGTCTGCATCGCCAAGACGCAGAATTCGATAAGCCACGACCCGAAGCTCATGGGCGCGCCCAAGGATTTCATCTTCCCGGTACGCGATGTGCAGCTCTATTCTGGTGCTGGCTTCGTCGTCGCTTTGGCCGGCGAAATCATGACCATGCCGGGCCTTCCGAAGCTTCCCGCCGCAATGAACATCGATGTCGATGACGACGGCTTGATTTCCGGCTTGTTCTGATTTTTCTGCGGTTCACAGGAGTTTTTGATGTTCAGTTTCTTTTTGAAGAAGAACCTGGCCGACGGCTGGGACAATCTCTTTTTCTTGGTTTTGACGAATGTCTTTTCGATAATAGTGGCGGTTTTGACCGTCTTCACTTTCAGTTTTTTGGGGAACATAAATCCGCTGCTGCAGAATCTTGTGATGATTTTGTTCGGCGGACTCTTCATGGTCGTGAATTTCGCGCAAGGGGCCTGCGCTTTGAAAATCGCCAATTTCGACTCGCCTTCGTTCGGGACTTTCTTCAGGGCATTGACCTATGTCTGGAAAATCGGCTTCGCTTTTGGATGCTTTGTCGTTTTTGGCGGGCTTCTCATCAGGGTGGGAATCCTCTACTATCTTGAACTCGGCAATCTGCTGGGGCTTTTGATTGTGGCTCTGCTCGGCTGGTTCACATTCATTTCGGCCATGGCCCTGCAGTGGTTCGTCCCGCTCTATTTTCTGCAGGAACAAAACGGATTCATGAAGTGCCTGAAAAAGTCGTTCATCATTTTCTTCGACAATCCCTTCTTTTCGTTCTCTTGCTTCCTCTACAATGTGCTGCTTTTTGCGCTCTCGTTCGTCCTCTTCTTTTTGGCACCGGGTTTTGCGGGACTCGTTCTCTCGACCACGAACGCACTCCGCTTGAGGCTGAAGAAATACGATTGGCTTGAGGAGATGGAAGCGAAGGAACCCGGCTTCACGAACGACCGCAACAAGAGGTACAACGTTCCCTGGGACGAGCTTCTCTTGGAGGACAGGGAGACTCTGGGGCCGAGGAAGCTCAGCTCCTTCATCTTCCCGTGGAGGTGATACTCCTTTGACAAAAAAATGCCGAGTTTCGCGTTGAAACTCGGCATTTTTTTTATTTCTTTTCGAGGAGCTTCTGGTCGGCCTTCTTGATGAGGTTGACCATCTCGATTGCTCCCATCGCGCAGTCGTAGCCCTTGTTGCCGGCCTTCGTTCCGGCGCGCTCGATTGCCTGCTGGATTGTGTCGGTCGTGAGGATTCCGAACATCACTGGAAGTCCCGTGTTGAGCGAAACCTGCGCGACTCCCTTCGAAACTTCGGCGCACACGTAGTCGTAGTGGCTTGTTGAGCCCCTGATGACGGCTCCGAGAGCGATAATCGCGTCGTACTTGCCGCTTTCCGCCAAGTGCTTGCACGCCACAGGAATCTCGAACGAGCCTGGAACCCACGCGAGGTCGATGTTCTCGTCCTTCACGTCGTGGCGGAGGAGGGCGTCGCGCGCTCCCTCAATCAGCTTCGAGACGATGAATTCGTTGAACCTTGCAGCCACGATTCCGATTTTCATGCCTTCGGCGTTTGTAAGTTTTCCTTCGATGATGTTCATTTTTTGTATCTCCTTAAAATAAAGTTTTCTTTAGTTAGAAATTCTGTTGAATCACAGAAAGTGCCCGAACCTGATTTTCTTCGTGCGAAGATATTCGATGTCCTGCGGTCGGGTTTCGACTGCGAGCGGAACACGTTCGGTGATTTCAAGCCCTGCGTCCTTGTCGTTTATCTGGTCGATTTTGTCCGGGTTGTTCGTCATGAGCCTGATTTTTGAGACTCCCAAATCCTTGAGAATCTGGATTCCCACGTTGTAGTCGCGCGCGTCCGCCGGAAGTCCGAGGGCAAGGTTCGCGTCCACGGTGTCCATTCCCTTGTCCTGCAGGGCGTACGCCTTTATCTTGTTCAAAAGGCCGATTCCACGTCCTTCCTGCCTGAGGTAGACGAGGATTCCTGAGCCGTTCTCCGCGATTTTCTTCATCGCCGCCTCGAACTGGTCTCCACAGTCGCATTTGAGGGAGCCGAATGCGTCTCCGGTCAAGCATTCCGAGTGGACACGGCAGAGGACGCTCTCCTCTTTTGAGATGTCGCCGAAGACAAGGGCCGCGTGCTCCGCTTTCGTCGTTTTGTCGTAGAAGCCGAAGAGACGGAAGTCGCCGTACTTTGTCGGAAGTTTCGCCTCGGCCGCGCGCTCCACGATTTTCTCGTGCGACTTTCTGTATTTGATGAGCTGCTGGATGTTCACGAGCTTCAAGCCCCATTCCTTCGCCATCTTCGTGAGTTCCGGGAGGCGCGCCATGTGCCCGTCCTCCTTCATGATTTCGCAGCACAGTCCCGCTTCCTCAAGGCCCGCCAAGCGGCACAAGTCCACTGTCGCCTCTGTGTGGCCCGTCCTGACGAACACGCCCCCGTCCTTCGCGATGAGCGGGAACATGTGGCCCGGCCGCCTGAACTCTTCCGGCGTGGATGTCGGGTTCGCAAGCTGCATGGCCGTGGCCGAGCGGTCGAACGCGCTGATTCCCGTCGTCGTGGAGATGTGGTCGATGGAGACCGTGAAAGCTGTCTCGTGGTTGTCGGTGTTGTTGGCGACCATCGGTGAAAGGTTGAGCCTGTCCGCTATTCCCTTGCTGACAGGCATGCAAATCAGCCCCTTCGCGTTCGCCGCCATGAAGTTCACGTTCTCAGGGGTCGCGAATCTTGCGGCGCAAATCAGGTCGCCCTCGTTCTCCCTGTCCTCGTCGTCCGTGACCATTATGAGCTTTCCGTTCTTGAGGTCTTCGAGTGCCTCTTCTATCGTGTCGAATTGTTTTTCCATATTGAAAGTCCTTGTTTTGATTGTCAAAACTTGCAGGAAAGTCGATTTTCCCGCAAATTAAATCGATTTTGTACAATTAGTTTTGTATAAAACTAATTTTGTGTCAAGGCTGGAGATTTCATCAATGAAAACTCGTGAAATTCGTCATCATTTCTGCGAGCGCCTCCGACTCTGCTTCTGTTGATTCTTGTTCTGCCTCGTTCTCTTGATTGAATTCCTGATTGAAGAGCATGAAGTGCTCGATGTATTTCCCCACCATGTCGCATTCGATGTTGACGAGCGAGCCGAGTGGCTTTTTGGAGAGCGTCGTGTTCTCCCATGTGTGCGGAATGACCGCCACCGTGAAGTCCGTCTCCTTGCCGTACGACACCGAGGCGACCGTGAGCGATATTCCGTCGATGCAGACCGAGCCTTTCTCGATGATGTACTTTCCGAGCTTCTTGTCCACCGTGAACGTCGCGTTCACTGCATTGCCTTCCGCGCGCGCCCCCTTGATTCTTCCCGTTCCGTCGATGTGGCCTGAGACGATGTGGCCGCCGAATCGGCCGTTCGCTTTCATCGCGCGCTCAAGGTTCACGCTTTTTCCGCTTTGCAGTTCCGAGAGGGAAGTGCGGCGGAAGCTTTCCGGCGTGACGTCGGCCGAGAAAGTGGAGGGCGTCTTTTTCGTGACGGTGAGGCAGGTTCCGTTTACCGCCACGCTCTCTCCGAGTGAAAGCTCCTTCGCGAACGAGCATTTTATGACGAGTTCCAGCGATTCCCCGTTCCGCCTGATTTCTTCTATTTCTCCGATTTCTTCGACTATTCCCGTGAACATCTTTTTCTCCTTGGCTTTTTTTGAGTGCTTCGAGTGCTTCGATTAGGCCGAATGTCGAGTTTATGCATACCGTAGTTGCCGAAACGCGCTCCCAGCGGGAACCCACAGCCGAATGCGGCAGTACCGCTTCGCGGTGGCTGAGTGCATTCGGCTGTGGAACCCCGCTTCCGCTCGTTTCGGCCATTCCACTGTAAAAACTCGACTTTTGACCGATTACATTTTCCGCTTGTACTTCAAGAGAACGTCGTCCCCGAATTTTTCCACGCCGTCCAAGCTGAATTGCGCCGCGTCGTCCGGGGTGTCCACGCCCTCTCCCCGAATCGGCACCCGTATGTCGGACACCCCTCCGAAAATCTTTGGCGCGATGTATGCGTGGACCTCGTTTGCGAAAGGCAAAACCGAAGCCGCCAATTCTCCGCCGCTTTCGACAAGTACGCTGTCGATGCCCCATTCTGCAAGGCTTTCGAACACTTTCTTCATGTCGATTCTGCCGTTTTTGTCCAAACTGGAAGCCGCTGTTTCAACTCCCTGATGATAAAGCCACTCCCGCCTGTCGCTCGTGTGTGGGTTGAAATATCCGTAAATGACAGTGACCTTCGATGTTTTTGCCGACTTCACGAGCGCGCTTTCTTCGGGAATTGCAAGATTGGAGTCGATGATGATGCGCTCCGGCTGATGATGCTCGATTCCGTCGTCCAAGCGGCATGTCAGAAGCGGGTCGTCGGCCTTCACCGTGCCGATTCCGGTCATCACGGCGGCGACACTGGAGCGCGTCCTGTGCACGTTCTTTCGCGCTTCTTCCCCCGTAATCCACTTGCTTTTCCCTGTGACGGTCGCCGTTCTGCCGTCGGCCGTCATCGCATATTTCAGGATGACGTATGGCATTTTGTGGGTGATGTAATGGAAGAAAATCGGGTTCAGCTTGTCGCATTCTTCCTTCAAAAAATCCTGCTCGACTTCGATTCCGGCATCCCTGAGCACTTTCACGCCGCCGCCGTTCACGAGCGGGTTCGGGTCCCGGCTCCCGACAACGACCTTTTTTATGCCCGATTCGATTATCGCCTGCGTGCATGGCGGCTGCCTGCCCGTGTGGCAGCACGGTTCGAGCGTGACGTAGATTGTCGCGCCTTTCACGTCGGTTCCATTCGACGCGGCGTTCTTGAGCGCGTCCCGCTCCGCGTGCAAATCCCCGCACTTGTGGTGGTAGCCTTCCGCGATGATTCTTCCGTCGCGTACGATGACGGCACCAACGAGCGGGTTCGGGTGTGTCCAGCCGCTTCCGAGCTTCGCAAGCTCTATGGCTCTTTTCATGAAGTCTTTTTCGTCCATGAAAAATAGTTTGATATAAAACTATTTGAGTGTCAACTGCGTTTTGTTGAATCCACCTCCGTTTCTTCGATATGTGCTAGAATATTCACCAAAAAAAACTGAGGTGTTGACGATGAGACGTTTTGCTGTTGCCATTTTGTGCTTTTTTTCTGCCACGTTGTCTTTTTCTCTGGACGTGTTCGTGAAACGGCCTTCCTATCTTTTTGAAATCGCCGAGGAGGAGGATTGGGCTAAGTCCGATGTTGAATTTTACAGTTCGTGCGTAAAAAAATCGAGTTCTTGGCTTTCTTCTGTCGGTGTGCGGCTTTTGGAAGTTGATGAGGATAACGTTGGTGTAGATTCCCGGCCACTTCTGGATTTCTACATAGAAGGTGTCAAATCCAGGGAAGCCGAATTCCGCTTGAAAATCCGTGGCGTTGACGGAGATGAAAAAGAGCTCCAATTCTATTTTTCCACTCCCAATGTCGAGGACGCGTCGCTCTTCGCCTCGAAAATAATTGCTGGATTGTGCCGCTCGTTTGTCGGTGGAAATGGAAAGGCTGAGCGCGCACCCGTCTTCGTCGATTCGTTCGTTCCCGCGAACGTGTTCGGCTCTCCGCTTCCTGCTTCCGAGAGGCGCGCCGTTCTTCAGAATTCTGTCGTCGGATTGGATGATTTTTCGTTCGTGTTGTC
>CAMHLH010000047.1 GCA_946185925.1 uncultured Treponema sp. | reverse complement strand
ATCGGAATCCTGACGATTTCAAACTTGTAAAATAGTTTTCGGCTGGTGAAGCCATTTTTCGGCGGAGTGTTTTTCTCGTATGCAGAAAGCATTCCGCCGTTTTTGAAAAAAGTAAGGAGGAAAAAATGGTAGACCACCGCCACCTGCGACCGCAAGTTCATCTCGCTCAAGGACAGAGGTGAAATCGCACATTGAGCCTGTGGAAAAACGATATTCGGCATTACAGCCTTATCGGTGCGAATTCGTTTTGGCTTTCGTTCTTGAATTCAATCGAGCGGAATTTTTCGGCAGCGGAAGCCATCACGATTCCGGCCGATTTCTTCTTCTTCTCGAAAAGCGACATCATGCCGGTCTTTCCGAGCGTGGGGAAAAAGTCCTTCAGCGTCCGCACTTCCTCGAAGCCAAGCGACTTGTAGATTTTGATTGCGCCTTTCCATTCTTCGTTCACGATGAGAACGACTTTTTCGACGTTTCGGAACGAGCCGCACAGCGCCGCGAGCGAGTTTTCAAAGAAGCGCGCGCCAAGCCCTTTTCCCTGGTATTCGCGGAGGAGAGCGAACGAGGAAATGTACAAAAAACGTCCGTTCGCGTCGTGCGTGTCCTTGATGTTGTGTCCGAGTTTGAATTTGCGCATGAAAACGTCGTCTGAATCCCCTGCGCTTGGGAACGACGACCAGATTTCCGAGCAGAGATAGCCGCAGGTGAGGGCGGAGCGGTTCTCCTTCACGACTTTTTCGCTTGCGTCCGAGAGAATCAAAAAGCCGTTCGGGAAAATCTCAAGCCGTTTCTCGAATGTTTTCTTCTTCTCCTGAATCTGTGGGATGAACGCCTGCCTTTCTATTTTCATTATGGAATCGATGTCGAATTGTTGAGCTGGAAATAAATTCATTTTATGATTCTAGCATATTTTGGAGGAATAATATGAAAGCTATCCACACAGAAAACGCACCGGCCGCAATCGGGCCGTATTCGCAGGCTGTCGAGAGCGGAAATCTCGTCTTCACGTCTGGGCAGATTCCGCTCGACCCGAAAACTGGAAACATCGTCTCCGGCGGGATAAAGGAGCAGACGAAGAGGGCTTGCGAGAACTTGAAGGCCGTCCTTGAGGCCGCCGGAAGCTCCCTTCAAAAGGCCGTGAAGACGACCTGCTTCCTCAAGTCCATTTCAGATTTCGCCGACTTCAACGAGGTCTACGCCGGATATTTCACCGGAAAGCCCGCCAGAAGCTGCTTCGAGGTCGGAGCGTTGCCGAAGGGCGCGCTAGTTGAAATCGAAGTCGTCGCGGAGAAGTAGGGGAGCGGAATTTCTTTTCCGCCCGACAAAAAAAGCCGGATGCGTGCCCAAACTGTGAAGTGCAGTTCAGGACTGCGTCCGGCTTTTCTGTATTCGCCCGCTATTCCTCAAGAATCGAAAGCAGGTAGTTTGCGAGGAGCTACTTCCAAGAGAAGACGTTTTTTATCTCGTCTGCTGACAGTTCCGTTCCTGAAAGTTGGCTCGGCGGTGTTGTCGATTTGTTCGCTGCTTCGCGCAACGGGTCTTTTGCCCAGTAGATTGCCGTCCATTTCGCGCGTGAGCCGTTTACGTTTATGGAAGCCGCGTTGTCTTCGCTGTCGCCGATCGTTGTCGTTTCATCTTTTGGAAAGCTCTGTATCAAGTATGTGTTGTTCTTGAGGTCACTTATGATGCTGTCCGTGTCGCCCCTTGCGGTGACGACGACCGAAAGTCCAGCCGGGAGCGTTTTTCCAGACACTGTCGTGTCGTTTTCTGTGTAGTAGAAATAGGCGTAGAGATTTGCCGTGCTTGAGCTGTCAGAGTCGGACGTGTAGTCAACCGGCATCCTGCACCAGACGTTTGCGGGACCCTGCAGAACCTGCACGATTTCGTCGTCTTCTGAGCAGGAACCGAGAACGAGGCTTGCGGCAAACAATGCGGCTGCCGACAGAATTTTGAAAACTTTCTTCATTTTCATCTCCTTTTTTCAGTATCGAGTTATTTATAGGGCAAAAGTCGAGTTTTCACAATGCAATGGTCTCGGCAACTACGATATGCATAACGACATTCGACCCTTTATATTCCGAATTTCAGAGCGACATAGACTGATGCTCCCGCGCCTGTGAAGCTTCTGAAAAAGTGCGGGCTTCTGAGAGCGACTCCCGTGTCCAGCTCGAAAATGTGCGTGTTTATCATGAAGTTCAGCTGGTTCGAGAACACCATGTCCGTGTATTTCATTCCGAGCGTGAGGCCGAGAAAATTGTAGAACTTTGCCGTTCCTGTAACTGCGTATTCCGGGTACATTTTCACGGAGTTCGAGAATGGCGAGCGTATCGCGAAGCCGAGCATGGAATAGACGAGGAAGGTGTCGCCGTGCGGCCTGTAGACACCCTCGAAGCCGAACTTGAGCGGCCTGTGGAGCTTGTACGGCTCGTCGGAATAGGTCGTGTCGCCCACATCCATTTCTGTCTCCGGCGAATTTCCGTTGATTACGTCGATGAGTCCGTTTTCGCTGGTGTAGACCGATGCGTTTATCTCCTTTGACATTGAATAGTCGAGTTTTCCTGGAATCAGCGGGATTCGGCCGTAGATGCCGGCTTCAAGCACGCGGCCTATGAACGGGTATTCCACTCCGAATGTCAAATCGACTCCGCCTCTGGAAAGCGCGTTCATTATTTCTTCTTTGATTTGCAGGTCGCTCTCGTCCTCGTCGTCGCCTTCGTTTCCCCCTTCCGTTTCGTCGTCTTCCTCGTCGCCGTCCCCGAAAAGCTTTTCGAGGTTCACGGCCGAGTAGACCGACAGGTTCGCCTTCGCCTTCGCCTGCAATTTTCCCGATGACGAGGTGTCCCATGAAAAAGTCGCCTTAGTGTTCGGAATGTAGACGAGCGGCACGAAATATGTCGGTTTGAGGGTGATTCCGAGTCCGCCTATGTTTGTTCTGAAAGAGGCTCCCGCATTGAGGTACAGGTCCGTGTAAATGTTCATTGTGGCTTCGTACGAGTCTCCGACTTCAAGCCCCTTCGCCAGAAAGTCGAACATTCCCCTGCCGAGGTTTAGGTAGCCGCTTCCGCTCGCCCCCGCGAAAAATCCGAGCCTGAACTTTCCGTTTATGTCCATGTTGAAATAGTTGTTCTCTTCGAGCATGAATTCCGTGGTCAATCCGTGCCTTGGAAGTTTGTCGTCGAATTCCTGCAGGTCGATTACAAGCTCCTTCACAAGAACGTCGGATGCGGAAACCACGTTGTTCGAAAATCCCGCCTCTGCTTCCATTCCGAATTCCACCCTTCTGTTGTACTCGTGGATTTCGGAAAACGCGAAAACTGGCGCGAAAAGAGCGATTGCCGCGAATGTGGATATCGATTTCAGATTCATAGTCATTTGCTCCAAACCTCAACTTCGCCGTCATCTTTGGTCGTCAGCTTGAAAACCGCGTAGGCTCCAAAGACCGAATTTCGCTTTATGGAAACGAAGTCCGTACCGTCTGTTTTGTCTATCTTCACATAGAATTTTGGCATGAACGGAGCCGTCTCGAAGATGTTTAGGATTTCGGTTGTCGAAAATTCGAAGCTGTGCTCCTCTCCATCGAATGAGATTTCCTTGTCGTCGAAGAATCGCTCTCCGCTCTGCATTGTGTTCGACACGATTTTTGCCGTCATCGAAAGGTTCGTGGAATTTGAGAATTTGTAGTCGCACAAAATCCTTTCTATTAAATCCGTGTACTTCTTGAACTCGAATTCCTCCCCGTCGTCCCTGTTGAGCAAATCTTCGTCCAAAGCGTTTCCCGCAAGGTCCAAAATGTCGTCGATTTCTATGTCGTCCGTTATCTGAATCTTGAGCGGAAAGCGGATGATGATGTTCAAGTTGATTGTGAGGGAGCTTGTGTTCTCCAGAAAAGTTTGCAGTTCGTCCTGGCTTTCGAACGCCAATGTCGGTGTGAGCTTGCACGAGATGATTAGTTTTTCGTGCTTCGTGAGCGAGCCGTCTCCGTTCTGTGTGCCGTTCATGTAGTCCGTGAGCGCGTCCGAGTCCAGCATCACAGAGTACGCGCCATCTTCGATGAACGAGCTGTCCGTTATCACGCTGTCGCTGTCGGCGAGTTCCTTCAAATCGGTGTTTGTCGTGACGAGGTTGAACTTTCCGTCCGTTGTCGCCGAACTGTCTGCAAGGACCCCGACGTACGTCGATGAATCGCCCACGTCGGCCGGGTCGGTTTCTCCGACGACGATTTTTCCAGTGAAGTATGCGTTGTCCGATGTTAAGTCGCTGCATTCGATGTAGGCGTACGCCTCGATGCCCTGGAACTTTATTCTGTCGAAAATGTAGCTGTAGTCGGTCGCGTCCTCGTCGTCGCTGGAGCCCGCCATTGATTCGAGAATCTCCTTGAAGTTGATTCCCGTGTCCAGCGTTTCGGTGAACGAAGTCGAGCTGTATTCGTATTTTCTTTCCGAGTTCTGCGGCGCTATGCTTGCGATTGCCGCCGCGTTTGTGCCTTCAGGAAGGGAAAGTGAATAGTTCTTGAGCGGATAGTTCATCACATATTCGAGTACCGCGTCGTCTTTCTGCGTCGGGTTGAATTCGTATGCGTATATCTTCTGGGAATCTTCCGATTCGTCGTCGCCAGAGAGCGCTTCCTGGACAGTCTCCGCGCTGAATTTTTTCGCCAATTCCACTTCTGCGCTTCCGAGGGGAATTTCATAGGAAGTCTCGGCTGTTTTAATCGATATGGATTCTGGAACCGAGCATGAGAACAAAAAAGCTGCTGCGGCAACTGTTGCCATCGGTATAAAAAAAATCTTCATCGTTCCTAAAGTTTACTTAAAAACGATGAAGATTTCTACTTTGCTGCATTTTATGAATCCAAAGAATTCATTTATTTTTTGAGCAGTGCCGCGAACGGATTGTACATCATTCCGTCGCTAGAGCCGAAGTTCTTGTTGCCCCTCGGCTTGTCGCTCTTTTTCGCCGTGGCGGAAGCGTTTCCGGCTCCCTTCTTGACGATGACGAGCTTCTTCTTGCCGCTTCCGTCGGCGGTGGCGCGAGGAGAGCCTGCTTCGGATTTCGGCTGCGCGTTCGTCTTGAGCGAGAGCGAGATTCGCTCCCTGTCCTTGTCGAGCGCGATTATCGTGAATTCCTTCACGTCGCCGACTTTCACCACGTCCATCGGATTCGACACGAAATTGTCGCTGAGTTCCGAAACGTGGATGAGGGCCGTCTCGTGCAGTCCGATGTCAACGAACGCTCCGAAATCGACGACGTTCTTGATTTTGCCGGTGACCTTCATGCCGACTTTCAAATCGTTGAACGAAAGGACTCCCTTCTGCATGATTGGTGCGGGGTAGCCGTCGCGCGGGTCCCTGTTCGGCTTTCCAAGCTCTTCGATTATGTCGTTGAGGGTTGTTTCGCCCACGCCGTATTTTTCCATGAGCGACTTCTTCACGTCGGAAGGAACCGCCTTTTTCGCCTGCACGTACGAGAGAAGCTCGCGCGCCACGTCGTAGTTCTCAGGATGCACCCAAGTGTTGTCGAGCGGGTCCGAGCTTTCGGCGATTTTGAGGAAGCCCGCGCACTGCTCGAACGCTTTCGGTCCGAGTCCCGGCACTTTCTTGAGGTCTTCCCTGCTGGTGATTTTTCCGTTCTCGTCCCTGTACTTGACGATTTTCTTCGCGAGCGACACGTTGATTCCAGAAACGTACTTCAAGAGCATGTAGGAAGCCGTGTTCAGGTTGACTCCGACGTTGTTCACGACAGAAGAGACGACCTCGTCCAACTGTTCCGCCAGTTTCTTCTGGTTCACGTCGTGCTGGTAGAGTCCGACGCCAATCGCCTTCGGGTCGATTTTGACGAGTTCCGCCAACGGGTCCTGCAGCCTTCTTCCCATCGAAATCGCGCCCCTGACCATCACGTCCAAATCAGGGAATTCCTCGGTGGCGACAGGGCTTGCCGAGTAGACTGACGCTCCGGACTCGTCCACGACGGTGTATTTCACGTCCGCGTCCGAGTAGTTCTCGCTCAGGACTTTCGAGACGATTTCCTGGACTTCCTGCGAGCCGGTTCCGTTTCCGACCGCCAAAACCTGGATGTCGTACTTGTCGATTGCGTTGTTGATGAGGTCGTACGCCTCTTTCGGGTTCTGCTCCTGGAAAATCTTGAAGAAGCCGAGGTATTTTCCGGTCTCGTCCAATGCCGCGCACTTCGTTCCGTTCCTGTAGCCCGGGTCGATTCCGAGGACGCGGCTTCCCTTTATCGGCTGCGTCATCAAAAGGTTCTTGAGGTTCTCCGAGAAGATTCCGATTCCGTGGGCGTCCGCCTCGTCCTCTTCGTCGCTCCTGATTTCGCGCACGACTGACGGCGAGAGAAGGCGCACGAGTCCGTCCTCGATTGCCTCCGCCTGGTACTTGTTCTTGAGGTCGGCCCGCTTTTTGAGGAGGGCCACCGCATCGTCCACCGGCACGTCGATTGTCACGGTGAGCGCGCCTTCCCGCTCCGCCCTGTTGATGGCGAGAATCCTGTGCGGTTTGACTTGCGAGAGCGGCTCGGAGTAATCCCAGTACATCTGGTACTTCGACGTCTTCTCCGCCTGCTCCTCCGTCTGTCCCTCCGGCACGATTCCCTTGGTGTTTATCGTTCCGTCCTCGATGTAGAGGTCGTGCACGTCTTCCCTGTTCTTCGGGTTCTGCGCGGTGCGCTCGGCTATGATGTCCATCGCTCCCGCAATCGCTTCCTTCACTGATTTCACCGAAAGTTCCGGAGTCTCCTCGTTGTCCTTGACGAATTCCTCCGCCTTCTTCTCGATTTCTGCGTCCGAAAGTTCCAGCATGGAATCGGCGAGCGGCTCAAGACCTTTCTCGGCGGCGACCATTCCGCGCGTCTTCTTCTTCTTCTTGAACGGAGCCCACAAGTCTTCAAGCTCTGTCAGCGTCTTCGCGTTCATGACCGCTTCATAGAGCGAGTCCGTCAGCTTGTTCTGGGCGAAGATTCCCTTGACGATTTCGATTCTGCGCTCTTCAAGGTTCCTGTACGATTTGAAAAGGTGGTCGCAGTCCGTGACCTGCACTTCGTTGAGGTTGCCGTGCTGCTCTTTTCGGTAGCGAGAGATGAAGGCGATTGTGCAGCCCTCATTGACCAAACTGATGACCGCCGAGACCTGGTTCACCTGAATTTCAAGCTCCTTGGCGATTCTTTTCATGATTTCGACTTCGTTCACGGTGAGCGAGTCGATATTTTCCTGTGTAAATTCCATAGTTTCGATTTTAGTGGAAAAAAAGTCTGTTGAGAATTCTCCCTCAACAGACCTCCCCGATAGCGTGTTCCGCTCGTGCAGACTGCTGCTTCCGGGCGGTTTTACTTCCTGATTTCTTCCACGAATTCCTTTATTTTGTCCAAAGCGATTTTGATTTTTTCGATTGAGGTCGCGTAGCAGCATCTGATGTGCCCTTCGCCTCCGAGTCCGAACACGCTGCCCGGAACGACGGCTATCGAATACTTTTGGAAGAGCTGCAATGCGAATTCCTCGCTCGAAAGCCCTGTCGAAGTGATGTCCGGGAACATATAGAACGCTCCTGTCGGCTCTGGAACCGGAAGCCCCATGTCGCAGAATGCCTTGTACATGAGGTTTCGCCGCTGCTGGTAGCTCACGCGCATTTTCTCAACGTCCTTCCAGCCGTTCCGAAGTCCTTCCGCGGCCGCATACTGCGAGAAAATCGGAGGGCAAATCGTGTTGTAGCCGTGGAGCTTGACGATTTGTCCGAGCAGGTCGCTCGGACCTGCGATGTAGCCGATTCTCCAGCCGGTCATGGCGAACGATTTGGAGAATCCGTTCAAGATAATCGCATAGTCCTTCATGCCGGGGAAGCTTCCGATTGAGACGTGCTCGGCTCCGTCGTATGCAAGTTCGCAGTAGATTTCGTCCGAGATGCACCAAATCTGCTTCTCCACGACGACTTTCGCGATTTTCTCAAGCTCCTCTTTCGGAATCATGGTTCCTGTCGGGTTGTTCGGCGAGCAAATCATCAACGCCTTTGTCTTCGGCGTTATGGCGGCCGCTATCTGCTCGGCTGTAGGGTAGTAGCCGTTCACGCTGGAGTCAATCGGAATTACAGTTGCGTTGCAGAGTTTTGCGAGCGGAACGTAGTTCACATAGCATGGCTGTACGACAATGATTTCGTCGCCGGGGTTCAGTATCGCGCGGAGGACAGCGTCCACGCCCTCCGACGCTCCCACTGTCGGGAGAATCTCGTTCTTGGGGTTGTAGTAGCAGCCGTAGCGTTCCATGTACTTGGCTATTTCCTCGCGGAGTTCTATCAAGCCCCAGTTGGACGTGTAGGACGTGTGGCCCTTTTCAAGGTGGTAGTAGGCTTCCTCCCTTATCACCCACGGTGTCGGAAAATCAGGCTCTCCCACCGAAAGCGAAATCACGTCGTCGTGCCCAATCAGCATTTCGAAAAATTTCCTGATTCCCGACGGAGGCGTCTCCATCATCGACTTTGAAAATCTGTCTTCCCTCGTGTTCATGCCATCACTCCTTCGCGCCTGTCAGATTCGTCCTCCACATACAGTACGTCGTTTTCCTTGTATTTTTTGAGCAGGAAGTGCGTCTTCGTCGAGCGCACACCGTTGAGCGTCGAAAGCTTGCTTGAGACAAACGACGCGACTTCCCGGAGGTTGTCCCCCTCGATGACGACTTTGAGGTCGTAGCCGCCCGACATCAAGTAGAGCGACTTGACCTGCGGGAAGCGGTAGATTCTTTCCGCGAGCGCGTCGAATCCGTGCTCCCTCTCCGGCTGGCACTGAATCTCTATCTCCGCCAGAACCTTGTCCTTGCTCGCCTCGTCCTTTTCCGGGTTCACGATGGCGGCGTATTTAAGGATGATGCCTTCGTTCTCCAATTCGCTGATTATTTTCTTCACATCGTCCACCGACTTCTTCGTCATCGCGGAGATGTCCTCGACTGCCAATCTCGCATTCTCGCGAAGCAAATCCAATATCTCTTCTTTTCCGTCCATATTAGAACCTCTGTTTTTTCTGGATTCTCCAATTTTAGCATATTTAATAGGTCGAATGTCGAGTTTTCTCAGACCAATGTCAGAAACGAGGGAAAGCGAAAATTTCAATAATGTCGCCATTCCGTCCTAGTATTCTACAATTTTCCAGAATCCGGTTTTGTTCGGACCAATTCGGAGTATGATATTGTTCTCCTGATTTACAGTCACCTTTTGAGTCACCTTTACAGTCACCCTGTCTGTTTGCGGGATGTAACTCATGGTTCTAGTCTACCATAAATTCCCCTGACACACGAAAAATCACCTACAATTTCCGATATAGATTCATGGAGGAAAAAAATGCTGACATTGAAACAATTCTACATAGCGCAGATGCTCAAAGGCACGAACGCGGCATTTCCTGCGAAGGAAACGGGCGAAGAGATTTTCGCAGGCTATTGGGGAGACTCGACAGGCGCGAGAATTGTCTGCACCGTTGACAAGATACTCGAATTGACGGGCGACGACGGGGACGAACCTGTCGTTTTCGACGACTGAATCCCAAAAAAGCGAGGAGAAAAAAGGAAAAATGGACTATCACAAAATCAACAAAACCGTCATGGACGACACGCAGGAATTGTGCGGCAAGGTGGCTGCCTTGAAAAACGCGGTTGCGTCTTCGATTGAGAGAGAGTACATACTCTACGGCGACGACGATGTGGAACTCGGCAGCGTCGTCCCGAATGAAGAGATGGAGATTGTCGTTTCGAGGGAGCGCACGTTCGAGGCCGCCGAAAAATACAGGGGCAGAAAAATCTGCTGCCTCGATTTTGCGAATTCGCATAGCGTCGGCGGAGCTCCGTGGTCGGCGGGGGCGCAGGAGGAATCGATGTGCCGCACATCGACGCTGTATCCTTGCCTGTATGCGGAAAAGAGAGACTTCTATGAACTCCACTGCGACGAGTTCGACGCGGGCGAAATCGACGAGATGGGAACTGATGATTTAATCTACGTTCCTGATGTTGTGGTTTTTAAGACTGACGAATCTGTTCCAAAACTGAAGGATGAGGATTCCTGGTTCAAGACCGACGTCATTGTCTCTGCCGCGCCCGAACTGGACTGGGGCTACGACGACATCGCCTACGAAAAAATAATGGAATCGCGCATAAAGAGAATCCTGGACGTCGCTTCGAAAGAAAACGTGCAAGTCTTGATTCTGGGCGCGTTTGGCTGCGGGGCTTTCCAAAATCCTCCCGAAGTCGTCTCGTCAATATTTGCAAGGCTCATAAGGAAATACGATTTTGAGATTGTTGAATTTGCCGTCTTCTGCCGCGGCGACACGAAAAATTTCGATGTCTTCCAAAAGCGTCTTGCAGAGCTCAAAAACTGAGCCGTGGATTCCGAAACGAGTTCGGAATGACGAAAACGCGAACTGTACTTTTTGCGAAATCATTTGATGGATTCTCAGTGGCGAACGCAGTTTCTAGCGGGACTTTTTCAAATCCTCCAAGTCCGCGCTCCAAGACGAAAAAGCGGCGGCGTTCCATTTTTTGCCTTTGTAGGTTTCGTCGATTCGGAATTCATAGACATTCGTGAAGGCTCCTTTTTCTGTTATGTCGCGCAAATCCAGAATCTGCTCGCCTGTGCGGTCCAAAAGCGAGACTTCCTTCGTCTTTCCGTTCGCCATGTTGGTCACGGTCAGCTTTTTGAGCCGTCCGTAATCCAATTCGCTCTCTTTCTCAAAATATCCGTTTTCAATTCTTATGATGCCGGAGACGGGACGATTGCATTTTAAGACAAGCGTCGTTCCAATCGGAGAACCGTCGATGGTGAATGTGAAGCCGCCACCGTCGTCGATGACCTCTTCCTCGCGAATCTCGTCCGCATACTCGCGCACTTCGCCCGTATATTTTATCGTGTAAAATGTACCTGGCGGAATTTTCGCCGATTCTTCGTCGCCCTCGCGTCTTCTGATTTCTTTTCGGTGTATGCGCTTGATTCCGATTCGTCCGTCTTGAAAGAAGTTTCCCTCACGAAAATGGAACCAATTGGAATCTTCGCGCGTTTTTCCGCTCTCGTAGTAGTAGCTTGAAATCCGCTCGATTCTGTCGATTTGCGTCCAGGCGCTTATCGCCGCATCGAGCATACCTCCCGTTTTTGCAATGTCCGTTCCGATTACGCCGTCCATTCCCATGAAACCGTCATCAAGATGAATCGCATACCGCAGGGAAATGTGCTTCAAAATGTCCTCTCCGTTTTCAAAAAGAAATTCCCTCGCCGCAGTGATGTCTTTTTGAAGCTTATCCACCTGTCTATTGAACTCGAAATCGAATTCCTTGTCTTTTGAAAATTTGTAGTTCCCGCCGTAATGTCCCGACGCGACGATAAAATCTTTCTGAATCCTTTTCCAAAATCCAGAAGGCGGAAGGTAGATGTGAATCGTGGCGTAGAGTTTTGTCAGGCAATTTTCCGCAATCTCCTCTTCGCTCATCTCGCTGAATTTCTTTGGAAGCAAAATCGCGTCAGGCTCCGCCGTCACAAGAAAGTTGTCGGTGAACGGAAGGTCTTTCGGCCGGTTCTTCCAAATCTCGTAAAGCGCGTTTTGAACTTTCGGCAAAACAAAATACGCCCAGGCCGCGTCCTTCACACTGTCCTTCGTGACGGTGACCCTGTATCCCAAACCGCATTTTCCAGCCGACTCCCGAGGTTCCACGAATCCGTCGAAAATGTAGTGCATGATTAGCGCGAGCTGTCCTCCGTAATACTGCGGAACAGCCTTTTTTCCGTAGCATTTTTCCTTGAAGAAGCTGCCCGTACTATGCCTAGAGCGGTATGTTTCCATGTCGAACGGAACTCCCCGCACATTTTCCACATACACGA
>CAMHLH010000046.1 GCA_946185925.1 uncultured Treponema sp. | reverse complement strand
TTTTTGTTTCTTGTCCAAAATCCTATAATCTATGAAAAATCTATGAGAAACGAGGGGAATTATGAAAAAGATTTTTGCAGGTGCGCTTTTGATGCTCGCTTCTTTCTGCGCTTTTTGCGGAGATGCCGCGGCTTTTGTGGACATAGGCTTTTCCGATGATGGAAAAACGTATGTCTTCGGAGAGTATGGAATGACGGATTACGATTTTCAGGGCTACGCTGAGATTTACACTGTCGATGTGGAGCAGAACGATTTCGTAAAGGGCGGCATTTTCAGGACTCTTCCTTCCAAGTCGACTTACGGCAAGGCCGGCAGGGACATCTATGACGCGCTGCTCTCGAAAGCCCGCTGGTGGCTCAGAAAATACGACTGCAAGAGCGTCGACTCCGAGCACGTCATTTTCACGGCGGACGGAAAGTCGGCGGGAAGCGATGAGATTGTCTTCAAGGACTTGGAGGGGTCGACAGTGGAGCGCGAAATCTTCTACCACATCAAGCTTGTGAAGACTGTCGAGGGCAGCGGGCAGTCCCTGAAGTCTTCGTTCTTCATAACCTTGGAGAAGGCGGACGGGAACGGGCACACTTTGAGCCGCGACATGATTGGCTCCCCCGACATAAAGAGGGATTCCGTGGCAGACTACAAAATCGAGAAAATCTTCATGGACAAGTCGAACAGGAGCCTTGTTTTCGTGGTGGCGAAGACTCTTGAGGAGAAGCACGGCACTTCCGTCAGGTACATGGTCGAGGCGATTCGATATTGATTTTCCAGAAAAAAATCCGAGACTGCTTGACAATAAATTCAGTTTCGTATATATTAGAGAAACATTCGCGAGAATGATGGGCTACTAGCTCAGGTGGTAGAGCACCGCCCTTTTAAGGCGGCTGTCGATGGTTCGAGTCCATCGTAGCTCATGAAGCACTTCGGAGAAATCTGGAGTGCTTTTTTTGTGCCCGGTGGAGCGTCCGCTAATCAACAAACACGGTGTTTTCTGCTAAAATGCACCGATATAATTTGACAACCGATAAATCTTAAATTCAAACTTTATTTGGAGAAATGAAAATGGCCACAGACCTGAAAAAAATGCGCAACATCGGAATCATGGCGCATATCGATGCCGGAAAGACGACTACTACGGAAAGAATCCTCTATTACACTGGAAAAATCCACAAAATCGGCGAGATTGACGACGGAGCCGCCACGATGGACTTCATGAAGCAGGAGCAGGAGAGGGGAATCACGATTGCGTCTGCCGCCATCACGACCCAGTGGAACGGCCACACGATAAACATAATCGACACTCCAGGCCACGTCGACTTCACTGCCGAGGTCGAGCGCTCGCTCCGCGTACTCGATGGAGCCGTCGCCGTCATCTGCGCGGTCGATGGAGTCCAGCCGCAGACGGAGACTGTCTGGAAGCAGGCCGACGAATTCAATGTCCCAAGAATCTGCTTTGTCAACAAGATGGACAGAATCGGAGCGGATTTCTTCTATTGCTTGAAGGACATCAACGAGAAATTCGGAGCGAACACAATCGCCTTGCAGATTCCAATCGGCCAGGGCGAGAAGTTCGAGGGCGTAATCGACTTGATAAAGATGAAGGAAATCAGGTGGGACGCTGAGAGCGAGGGCGAGAAGTTCACTGTGTCCGAAATCTCCGACGCCAACAAGGATGAGGCGCAGAAATGGCACGACAAGCTGGTGGACGATGTGGCTTCCGGCGACGACGATTTGGGCATGGTCTATCTTGAGGGCGGCGAAATCACGGAGGAGATGCTCAAGGCTGCAATCAGGAAGGGCACAATCAACAGGACTTTCGTTCCTTTCCTGCTCGGCTCTTCAAGGCACAACCAGGGCGTGCAGCCGCTCATCGACGCTGTAATCGACTATCTCCCTTCTCCGCTCGATGTTCCGGCCGCGAAAGGGCTGCACGTCAAGAAGGACAAGGAGGAGGAGGTCGAGGTTCCTTGCGACGAAAAGAAGATGCCGCTCGGTCTCGTCTTCAAAATCCAGCAGGACAGGGAGATGGGGTCTCTTTGTTTCGTCCGCGTCTATTCTGGAAAATTCAGCGCGGGTTCCCAGGTCTTGAATGTGAGCCAGAAGAAGAGGGAGAGAATCAACAAGATTCTGCGCGTGAACGCCAACCACATGGAGCAGATTGACTCGGTGTCGGCCGGAGACATTGCGGTTTTCGTGGGCTTGAAGCTTGCTCGCACGGGCGACACTCTCGGTTCCGAGGGCTTCCCGATTCTCCTTGAAAGCGTGAAATTCCCGGAGCCTGTCATATCGATTGCGATTGAGCCGGAGACGCTTTCCGACAAGGACAAGCTCGTCGATACGTTGGCGATAATGAGCCGCGAGGACCCGACTTTCACGAGCCACGAGGATGCCGAGACTGGCCAGCTCATCATTTCGGGCATGGGCGAGCTTCACCTGGACGTTCTCGTGACGCGCATGAAGGACGACTTCGGCGTGAAGGCGAACGTGGGCGCGCCGCAGGTCACTTACAGGGAATCGGTCACTTCCGAGGTCGAGGAGAGCGCGGAATGGAGCAAGGTTCTCGGCGGAAAGGAGAACGCGGCTGGCCTCACAATAAAAATCTCCCAGAACGAGCAGGGCAAGGGCAACACTTACGAGTGCGCCGTCCACGACAACCAGATTCCGGACGAAATCTACGAGGCTGTCAAAAACGGAATCGAAAACTCGTTCGCTTCTGGAATCCAGTACGGATATCCTTGCGCCGACATCGGAGTCGTGGTCACGAAAATCGACTACGACGAGTCGACGGCTTCTCCCATGGCGTTCACGGCGTGCGCGGCGCAGGCGTTTGACGAGGGCACGAGGAAGGCCGGGCCTGAGCTTCTGGAGCCTGTGATGAACGTGGACATCTCTTGTCCGCTTGAGTTCGTCGGCGATGCCATTTCGCAGGTGACGCAGCGCGGCGGAATGATTCAGGGACAGGATTCAAAATCTTCAGGCGAAATCGTCCACTGCACGGCACCGATGGCGAAGATGTTCGGCTTCTCTACGACGCTCCGCTCGGTGACGCAGGGAAGGGCGAGCTTCAGCATGGAATTCTCTCATTTCCAGGTGAAGGTCGGCGGTCTCGGAAACGCGTACTGATTGTCCGCTTGAAAACAAAAAAACAGGAGATGTTACGCTAAGTATGCTGAAATAAAAACGGTCATTGAGCGAAGTCGAAATGACCTGTTTTTGCATGACAATGCCCCCCTTGTTAGCATACCTTTCGTAACACCACCAAAAACTCTTTATTTTTGCGGAACTCCGCAAACTCCGTCGGAGCAGCCGCTTGTCTGGACGGGCTTCTTGAGGAAGTCCTGCCATTTGAACGTGAGCGTTCCGTCTTCCGTCTGCACAATCGGAATTCCGATGAGCCCCTTCGCCTTCGCCTTGTCGAATTTCGGGTTCGAGTCGCGGAGGGCGAGGAAGGCCTTCAGTTCCCTCAAGTCCCCTGTGATGTCGTGGTACTCGTATTCGACTTTTTCGCTTTCGAACGCCTTTTCGAGTTCGATGCAGTCTGGGCACATCTTTGAGCCGTAAACTTTGAGCATTTTTGCCTCCTTATTTTAGAATTTCACCGTCTTCGGCGCGCCTGAGAATCTTGAGATTGTCGCTACGGCGTTCTTGAAGTAGAGCACCTGCGTGTTGTCGTCCTCCGCCGAGTACATCGCCTTGAGGTTCGGGTAGCTTTCGAGCATGGCGGCCTTAGCCTCGACCCTGTCGTCGTTCACGAGCTCTCCAGAGAGCCTGCACCATTCGCTTCCGTTGAAGCAGCAGAGCTCTACTTTTGGGTTCTTCTGAATCTGCTTGGAGACGTCCTTCTTTTTGCCTGTCTGGATGTAGAGTTTTCCGTCGAAGATGTTCACGGTGCCGAACGGGCGAACCCTCGGCTGACCGTCTTCCACTGTCGCCAGATAGTATGTTCCGCATTTCTTGATGAATTCGTAGATTTCGTTCATTTTTTTCACTCCTTGCGCCATGCGCGCACCTGACTATTTTACCTCAAATCAGAGTGGATTGGTGGGAAATCTTCTTTTGATGAAAAAAATTAGTCACTGTCTGTCGTGCATGATGAAGAGTTTTATGCCTTCCGTGGAGAATTTGAGCTTCACGAAGCGCACGATTTGGCTGATTTTCTTTTCGATTTTGTCGTCCGCGTATGCAATCAGCACGAAATTCGTCTCGGGCCATGTGGTGTCTCCGAGTTTGTACGAGTTTTTGCCTTTGCCGTTCGCGAGCGGCAGAATCGTGTAGAGGAGGTCCGGGAGAAGCGCCTCAATGTTCTTCAAAAGTTCTGATTGCACCGACTGGTTCGCGATGATTTCTATCCTTATCATTTTTCCCTCCAGTTTTATTCCTTTTCGCTTCCGTTTATTGAATCGATGAGTTCCTGTGGAATTCCGCTCATGTCCTTCTTGTCCGCGCCCTTGTTGAAGAGCGAGTAGATGACGGGGATTATGAAGAGCGTCACGAGCGTGCTCGACGTGAGCCCTCCGATTACGCAGAGTCCAATCGGCTGCGTCATGGAGCCGGATTCTCCGGAGAAGAAGGCCATCGGAATCATCGCCAGGATTGTCGTGAGCGTCGTCATCATCACAGGACGCAGGCGGCTCGCTCCTGCTTCCTCGCAGGCTTCGAGCACTTTCACGCCCCTTCGCACGAGGAGGTTCGTCTGGTCCACCAAGATGATTCCGTTGTTCACGACGATTCCCACGAGCATCACGACTCCAATCAGGCTGACCATGCTGAACGCCTGTCCCGTCGCCAGGTGGATTATGACGACTCCGACAATGAGGAAGGGGAGTGTGAAGAGGTTGATGAACGGGTCCTTGAAGCTCTCGTATGTTCCCGCCATGACTCCGAAGACGAGGATGATGGCGAGGATTATGATGAGGACGAAGACTTTTCCGGTCTCCCTCGTGTTGCCCCATGAGCCGTCGAACGTGAGGCTTATGCCGTCGGGGATCACGATGTTCTCTTCGATTATGGACTTTATCTTGTTTTCGATTTCACCGGCGTTGGATTCTCCAACAGCGTTCGCCGTCAAGTGTATGATTCTGGTCTGGTCCTCGCGGTTTATGGTCACAGGCCCTGTTCCACGCTCCACCGTCGCGAAATTCGCCACTGAATATCTTCCGCCGCTTCCCGCCACGAAAATCTTCTCAAGGTCTGGAATCTCCTTCCTGTCCTCGTCCGCGAGGAGGACCACCACGTCGTAGTCCTCTCCGTCCTTCCTGAATGTAGTGGCGGTTTTTCCGTTTATGCAGTAGTTGATTTCGTTCGCTATGGACGTTACCGAGATTCCGAACGAAGACGCGCGCGCCCTGTCGATTTTGACTTCGATTTGCGGGAGTCCGTCGTCGAGGTCGATTTCAGGCTCCGCCACTTCGTCGATGTTCTCCTGTATCAGCTTCTTTATCCTCTGCGCAAGTTCGAGCGTCCCGTCGAGGTCGTTCGAGCGGAACACGATGTCGATGTCCGAGCCGGCCATCTGCTGCATTCTTCCCTCGTCGAACGTGAAGGTGGCTATCGGGTAGTCTCCGAAGTGCGCCCTGAGTTTTGTCTTGATAGTCTCCGCCGTGTCAATCTGCTCCGAGGCGTCCGGCAGGTAGATTGATATCGAGCCTTTGTACGACGTGTCCGAAGAAAGAGACATTCCGCTTCCAGTACCGACCGACACAACGATGTTCTTGTATCCTTTCACCTCGTCCCTGACGATTTCGTAGAAGTCGTCGAGCACTTTCTGCGTCTCCTCAAGCTGCGTTCCGAGCGGAAGCTGCACGTTCAGACCCACCGACGAGTCCGCGAAAGACGACATGAAGGAAATGCGGAGCCGCCCGAACGCTGCAATCGAGGCGAAGAGAAGTCCGAACGCCAATACGACAGTCGTGAACCTGTGCGCGAGCACAAAATGGAGGGCCTTCTTGTATTTCTTTGTTATCCAGCCTATCGCGCCCTCGACTTTCCTGTCCGCTTTCGCCAGCGCCTTGTTCTTTATCGGGACTTCCTTCCTGTTGTCCACCTGCAGGAACTTTCCCGCGAGGACAGGAACCAGGAACATCGCCACGAAAAGCGAGGAGATGAGCGCGATGATGATGACCGTCATGAGGGAGGAGAAAAGCTCCCCCACCATGTCCAGCTGGCTTTTGAAGACGAAGAACGGAACGAACACGCAGATTGTGGTGAGGTTTCCTGAGATTACCGAAGTCATGACCTCCTGTGTTCCAATCGCCGCCGCCGTTTTCGGCTCAGTGCCCCTGTTCCTGTAGACGTAGATGTTCTCAAGGACGACGACCGATGCGTCCACGACCATTCCAAGACCCAGAATCAAGCCGGTCATCGTTATCATGTTCAGCGTTATGCCGGAGAAAATCATGATGAGAATCGTGAGGAGGATGCAGAACGGAATCGAAATCGCCATTATGAGCGTGGATTTCGCGCTTCGGAGGAAGATGAAGAGGATTGCGACTGCGAGGACGAAGCCTTCGATGATTGACTTTATGAGTTCCTTCAATGTGTCGCGCACCGATGTGGAGTCGTCGCTGATGATTTCTATCGATACGTCCGAGGGGAGCGTCGCCTTTATCTGTTCGAGCTTCGAGTAGACAGCGTTCGCCACGTTCACCGTGTTCGAGCCAGACTGCTTCTGCACCTGCACATAGACTCCCGCCTTTCCGTTGATGTAGATTCTGCTCGTCTCGTCCTCGTATCCCATGTAGGCCTTTCCGATGTCGCTGAGCTTCACGTCGTAGCCGTTGAGGGTGCCGACAACCGTGTCGTTTATCTCTTCTATCGAATCGAACTCTCCGGTCGTCCTGACCATGTACTTTCTCGTTCCCTCGGAGACGCTTCCGCCGCCGACTTCCAGATTCTGGGCGGCGAGCGTGCTTACGACGGACGAGAGCGTCAGACCGTACGCGTCGAGCCTGTTCTGCTCAAGCTCCACCCGCACGATGCTGTCCCGTCCGCCCGACACGGAGGCCGAAGCGACGCCCGGAGCCTGCTCCAGCCTGTCGGCAATCTGGTCGTCCGCAATCTTCCTCAGTTCCTCCGCCGTCCTGTTTCCGTTCACCGCGAGTGTCATCACCGGCATGCTCGAAGAGTCGAACTGGAAAATCTGCGGGGTGCTCGCGTCGTCCGGGAGGCTGCCCTTCACCCTGTCGAGTTTGTCGCGAATGTTGTTCACCGCCACGTCCATGTCCGTTCCGTAGTTGAATTCGAGCTTTATTATGGAAGAACCCTCGCTTGAAGTGCTTGTCATTGTCTTGAGGTCCGACACGCTCACGAGTCCGCTTTCGAGGATTTCCGTCACGCTCTTCTCGACCGATTCCGGTCCCGCGTTCTCGTATGTCGTCGAAACCATCGCCACCGGCATCGTCATGTCCGGCATGAGGTCGATTTTGATGTTTCCCATTGTGAAAAGAGCCACGACGACTATCAGAGCGAAAGCGCACGCCGTCAGGACTGGATGTTCAAGAACTTTTTTTGACACGCTCATTATTTACCCTCCACGATTCTGATTTTCACTCCGTCGTCCAAAGCCTGCACTCCAGACACGATGACCTTCTCTCCCTCTGAAATCCCCGAAACTATTTCCGCGGTTCCGTCGACTATCACTCCAACCTGAACCTGTCTTCTTTCCGCGGTTCCGTCGTCCTTCGCGATGTAGACGTTCTGCTTTCCGTCGATTGTCGCCACGCATTCGTACGGAACAGCCACGACGTTCTCGTGCTTCGTCGTGTAGAGTTTTATCTTCGCGTACATTCCTGCGTTTATCCTCGCGTCGTCAGCATCGAAGAGCAGGTAGATTTCCTTCGTGCGGCTTGTCTCGTCCAGAATCGGCGATACTTTGTTGACGTGCGCCTTGAAGGTCTCCCCCTTGTAGGCGACGAGCGAGATGTCCGCGTCGAGTCCGTTCTTGAGCGCCGCCACGTCCCTTTCCGGCACCATCGCCTTTATCTGCAGCCCGTTCGTCGTTCCGATGTTCGCGATTGCGCTCGTCGTCGTCACCGCCGTTCCTGTCGTGAGCGGAATCGAAGTGATTTTCCCCGATATCGGAGCGTAAATCGGGCTTTCTGCGTACACGCTTCCGGGGATTGACGGGTCGACTGTGGCTATCACGTCGCCCCTCTTCACGTTGCTTCCGAGCGTGACCCTCACGGCTTTTATTTTTCCGGCTATGTCCGGGTAGACCGAAATCGTGTTGTTCGTCTGGATGTTTCCGTTGAGCGAGAGGTATTCCTGCACGCTCGTCTTTTCGATTGTCTGGACCTGCACTGAGTACACTGTTTCACTCTGCTCGGTTTTCGGCCTCTGGGCCTGCTTTTTTGGGGCCACCGCAACTCCCGCCACGACCGCCGCCACGACCGCCACCAATATCACTTTCTTGTGCGTTTCCTTCATGATTTTCTTCTCCTTGGAATATTTGCCTTTGTTTTTTTTGTCGGATTGCCGTTTTCTTTATGGCTCAGTTCTTCAAGAGCGAGCCGCTTTCAAGTCCCAAAAGATTCTCCAAATCCAGAACGTAGCTTATGAGGTTGTACTGTTCCTTCCTCCATTCGACCTGCGCGCTCCTGTACGAGTCGAGGGCGTTCTGCACTGTGAGGAGGTCTTTCGTTCCCCTGCTGTAGGCTTCCTCCGTCATCTCGTACGTCTTCTTCGCAAGTTCCATGTTGAGTTTCCGCTCTTCGATTGTCTCGTTTGAGATTTCGATGTCGTGGATTTTTTCGAAGACCTGCGTCCTCACTGATTTTTTCGTGTCCGAAAGCTCAAGCTCGAGCGTCTTGATTGTGTCGTCTTTTTCGAGCACAGAATCCATCTTCGCCGAGCCTGGAACGAGTCCGTCCAGCGGAATGCTCACCCCGACGGACGCGCTCCACGAGTCGCTGTCGACCGTTTCCCCGGAATCCTTGTAGTAGGTCTTTTCAAACGGGCTTAGGCTAGCCGAAAGGTTCAATGACGGAAGGTATGATGAAGTTGCCGTGTATACCTTGTTGAGTTTCGCTGTCGCGAGTTCCGATTTCGCGCTTCTGACCGATGGCGAATTGTCGACCAGCTCGTCGATTTTCTCTTTTGTGGGCGGCTCGTCCTTCTTTTCCGTGAATGCGTCCGCGTCGTCCAGCGTCCCCTTGAAGACGACTTCCGTTTCTGCCGGATTCGTCTCCAGCCCGATTTCGTTCAAAAAGTCGATTACCGAGTTGTAGTAGTCCTTCTCCGCGTTCTTCAAGTCGAGTTTCGCGCTTTTGAGGTTGACTTCGGCCGTCAGAAGGTCTAGCTCTGGGACGAGCCCCCGCTCTTTTTTGGTTTTTGTCTGCTCGTACTGCTTTTCGTATGATTTTTCGTTCGCCTTGTAGGATTCGACGTTCTGCTGCTGGTAGAGAATCGAATAGAAGGCCTTTCTGACTGTGGTCTCCACGTCCCGCACTGTGTCCTCGTAGTCCGCCTGCCCGCTCTGGTAGGCCTCTTTGAGTAGCTTGATTTTCTGGACGAGGGAGGCGCTCAATGAAAGCGACGCGTTGACGCTGCCCGTCAGGCTGTATGTCTGCCCTGTGGTGCTCGCCGAGCTGTCCTGGGTCGCGCCCGTTGCTCCGGCCGTAACCGACGGCAGAAAGTTGTTCCACGAATGTCTGTATTCCCTTTTCGCCTGGTTCAGGCTTATCGATTCCTTCTTGACAGATACGTTCGTTGTCAGCGCGGCTTCCACCGCGTCGTCGACCGTTATCTCCAGTATCTCCTTTGCATGGACCGCGACCGACACCGCCATGGAAATCAGTCCCGCAAGCAAGAATTTCCTCTTCACCATTTATGCCTCCGTAAAGCAGGCTCTTTTTTTGGCTGCTTTTGTCGCCACCGAGCCTTGCTATACTGATAACAATGGTTTCAATTTTTTTGATACGGAAATAACATTTTTTTAATTTGGAAATAACAGATTTTTCTTTTTCGAAGCTACTCCGTCTTGAAGATGCTGATGATTTTTGTGAGTTCCCTTGCGCTGGCTGAAAGTTCCTCGCTCATCGCCGCAAGTTCCTCAGCCGAACTCGCGTTCTGCTGGACCACCGCGTCGAGCTGTATTATCGCCTGGCTGACCTGTTGTGCTCCGTTGTTCTGCTCCTTGCATGCGATTGAAATCTCGTCTATGAGGGCCGTCGTCTGCCGGATTTCTGGAATCATGTTCGCGATTTTTTCACCGGCGTTCTCGGCCGCGTCCAGCGTCCTCTCCGACAAGTCCACAATCTCGCCAGCCGAAATCTGCGACCGCTCCGCCAGCTTCCTGACTTCCGAGGCGACCACGGCGAAGCCTTTGCCGGCTTCTCCCGCGCGCGCCGCTTCGATGGCCGCGTTCAACGCCAGTATGTTCGTCTGCTTCGCTATCGCTCCGATTACGCCGATTTTCTCCGCGATTTCCTTCACCGCTTCGACCGACTCCCTCACGGCCTCCTCCCCGGATTCGCTTCCGAGTTCGGTCTTGTCCGCGATTTTTCCGGTCCTTGCGGCATTCGACGCCGTCTGGCTTATGTTCGAGGCCATCTGCTCCATTGTCGCGCTCATCTCCTCTGTCGACGCCGCCTGTTCGGAGGCTCCTGTGGAGATTGCCTGGCTGGACTCGCTTATCTGTTCGCTGCTGGAAAGGACTTGTGCCGCGTTCTCCTTTATGCGCTTCACGATTCCGTTCAAAAGCTCGATGAAGTTGTTCACGTTGCGCGCCAAAGCCGCGAATTCGTCGTTGCCCTTCGCCTCTATCCTGTAGGTCAGGTCCGCATTGCCGGAGGACAGGTTTTCTATTGCCTTTCCCACCGTAGCCATCGGCCTCATGATTTTCGTGTAGAAAAGGGTCATGACCACCGCGAGCATGAAAATCGTGCTTAGGATTATTATCGCTATGAGCGGCCTGAAGATTCTTGACGAAACGGAATCGACCACATCAAGCGGCTTTCCCATGTAGAGCGTCGTGAGGACGTTCCCCGACTTGTCCTGCATCGGAAAGTAGTGGGCTATCGTCGTCACTTCGTTTATCACCGTCATCAACGTCGTCGCCTGTCCTGCCATGGCCGCGTCTATCACGTCGCTCCTGTCTATCTCGGTTCCCTGCATTCCGTCTATGCTCGTGGCCTGCCTGAGCATGCCGTCGAAAATCGTGACCTGCGACTGGGTGTATCCGCCGACTTTTTTGACAAATGCCTCTGTGGATATCTTCTGCTTGATTATGACGGCTCCTATCACTGTTAAGTCCCTGTTCTTGAGTGGAATGGCGACTATCGAATACAAGTCCCCGTCCGGCTTGACGAAATCTTCGGTCGGCTCTCCCGAAAGGGCCTTGTCAACGATGTCGGATTTGACCATCGTTCCGTATCTTTTCGATGAAATCTGCCTGCCTTCCGAGTCGACCACGACCGCCGTGTCTATGCTTGTCGTTTTTGTGACGCCCTCGCAGAGAATGTCTATCTCCGACTTTGGTAGAGGCTCTTCCTCCATGTATTTTTGCTCGATAGTGTTCTTCATGAAATAGGCTGTTTGTGAATTTTCTTTCAATATATCCGTCATTTCTGCGGTTATGACTTTTGATAGCCTTCTGGTTTCACCCTCGAAGTAGTCCTTTAGACCCTCGTCGAGCTTTGTCTTGACCGTGTGGAACATGACGAGCGAGTATCCGATTATCGCTGCGGCTATTATCAAGCTTATTAATCGTATTATTGATGTTTGTCTCTTCATCTCTGTTGTACCTATTTTTGATATGTTTTTTTATATAGTCTGAATATTATACATCGACATTTGTATTCAAACAAACAAAATTCTGATTCCAGAAAAAATTATTCGAAAACAGAAAAAAATGCTTGACATTAATAAAATCATGGATTATTATATTTTTCATTCGCGGGGATGGTGGAATTGGTAGACACGCTAGCTTG
>CAMHLH010000045.1 GCA_946185925.1 uncultured Treponema sp. | reverse complement strand
GTTTGAAGAATATAGAATATCGCTTCAAATATGTCAATACTTTTCAGTTAAAAAACGCAATTGAAATTATAGTATTTTCGAATTTTTTGTGGTAGTGTTTTCGGCAATTTGAAATAGTCTCAATAAAAAAATATTCACATAAAAAAAAGGGGGACGACATGGGGAGCAACTCAACAAGCGTAGACTCAATGATAGACAAAATTCTGGATTCTTACGAAGAGGTCGGAGGAATCAACAAAAACGGCAACTACACTTTTCCGAACAAGGAGAACGTGGTGGAAGTCCTGCACGACCTTCAATGCTTGATTTTTCCGGGATTCAAAAAAGCGGAGGACATAGATTCCGACAACCTGCGATACATGACGGGCCAGAGGGTCAACAGAATCATCTCCATGCTCACTAAAGAAATTCAGAAAGCCATGATTTACGAATTCTCGCAGCAGAAAGAGAGCAAAATGGAGCAGGATTTGCGTTCGGCACTCGCCGAGAAAACGACTCTGGCTTTGATTGAGGAAATCCCGAACCTGAGAAAAATGATAAACCTCGACATGCTGGCTATGTTCAACGGAGACCCGGCGGCGAAGAGCAGCGAGGAAGTCATCGTGTCGTATCCGGGACTTGAGGCGATAATGGTCTACCGTCTGGCGCACTTCCTTTTTGTCAACGGTGTTCCCGTGATTCCGCGAATCATGACGGAATACGTGCACGGCAAGACGGGAATCGACATCCATCCGGGTGCCACAATCGGAGAAAGCTTCTTCATCGACCACGGAACGGGAATCGTAATCGGGGAGACAACAGTAATCGGAAAGAACGTGAAAATCTACCAGGGAGTGACGCTCGGAGCCTTGAGCGTGAAGAAGGCGCTCCAGGACAAAAAAAGGCACCCGACGATAGAAGACAACGTTACGATTTACGCGAACGCCACGATTCTGGGCGGACGGACTGTGATTGGGGAAGGCTGCACGATTGGAGGAAACACATGGGTCATGCAGTCGGTTCCGCCACACACCATGGTAAGCCAGTAAAAATAAACAAGGGGCTTTGAGGATGACATCCAGAAAGCCCCTTGCCGACTAGTTACCTAGTCATCGGAGAGAGTTTATCAGCTTTTTTTACAAGCTGTTTGAATATTACCACACTGAATAAAAAATTCAAGTGATTTTCTCCAAAATCTCCACTTTTTATTCATTTTTTCTTTTCGGCATAAAAAATTCACTTTCCAAAGACGGTTTTTAACATATCTTTTAACGAAAGAATCTGAACAGACTCGGAATCTTTTTCAGGAGAGACGACAGTGTGGAATCCAAGTTCCTTCGCGGTCTTGATTCGCTGCCTGAGCCTCTGTATCGGACGGATTTCTCCGGCAAGGCTCAACTCGCCGAGAATCACGATTCCGTCGCCGAGGGGCAAATCAGTCCGGGCGGAATACAAGGCGGCGGCAAGCGAGGCGTCGATTGCGCTTTCCTTGAGGCGTTCGCCACCAGCGACATTTATGTACAAATCCATATCAGAAAAATGCAAACCTGTCTTCTTTTCAAGAACCGCGGCGACACGGGCGACTCTAGCTGAATCGATTTTGTCGGAATAGACTCTGGAAATGGAAGCCTTCGCGGGAACGGTGAGCGCCTGAATTTCCACCACGAAAGCGCGGCTCCCCTCGAAGACACAGGTGTTGGCGATTCCGGCCGGAGTCTTGTCGGTGCGCTTCGTTATGAACATGGTGCTGGGGTCCTTCACGCACTCAAGGCCGGTCTCGCCCATCGCGAAAAGCCCCAGTTCGTCAACGGAGCCGAAACGGTTCTTGCTCGCACGGAGGAAGCGGACTTCATCGTCGTTGCGCTCGAACGAAATGACAGTGTCCACCATGTGCTCAAGCGACTTCGGGCCGGCTATCGTCCCTTCCTTTGTGACATGGGCCGACATTATCATCACGCTGTCGCGCTCCTTCACCCAGCCGATGAGCTCGTTCGCGCAGTATTTTAGCTGGTTGACGGTTCCGGGCACGATGCCGGCCTCAACGGAATAGACGGTCTGGATGGAATCGATGATGACGAAGACGGGGTTCAACGCGACGAGGGCGTCCTTTATGTCCTCAAGCCTCATTGTGCAGAGGATTTCGATTCCGCTCGCGTCTAGGTGGAGACGGTCCGCCCTGCCCTTTATCTGCCCCGCGCTCTCCTCGCCTGAAATGTAGAGGATTCTTCCGCTCGTGACCTTGTGGACAGCGGCGCAGGTCTGAATCATCAATGTGGATTTTCCGATTCCGGGTTCGCCGCCCAAGAGAATCGCGCTCCGTCTCATCGCGCCGCCGCCGAGCACCCGGTCCAGTTCGCTGATTCCCGTCACAATCCGAGAATTTTCCTGAGCGGAGACTGTAGAGAGCGGCACCGGTTTCACTTTCTCTGTCGCAGAGGAACCGGTGAAGGCCGCAGTGGTAGAATTCGGGTCGACAATGCACTCTTCGAGGGTGTTCCAAGAAGAGCAGCTGGGGCACCTTCCAAGCCAGCGAGGCTGCGTGTAGCCGCATTCGGAGCATTTGTATATCGTTTCTTTCTTCTTTGCCATAGAAATGAATTATCGCAAATTTTTAATTTTGTGCAAAAGAGAGTCGAAAAACAGACAAAAAGGAGAATCAACTTGCCAGAGCGTCCACCGGGTCGAGCTTTGCGGCGCGGCGGGCAGGGCTGAGGCCGAAGAACACACCGACGAGGACCGAGAAGACGAACGACACAAGGCAGGCCGGAACCTGCACCGCGAACGGCTGCCCCTTCACATACTCCACCGCGAAACTGATTCCGATGCCGAGGAGGATGCCGAACGTGCCGCCGAGCAAAGTGATGCTGGCACTTTCAACCAAAAATTGACGGCAGATTGCGAACGGACTCGCGCCCAAGGCCTTCCTGATTCCGATTTCCTGCCGCCTTTCCGTCACGGTCACAATCATTATGTTCATGATTCCGATTCCGCCGACCAGAAGTGAAATCGCGGCGATTCCAGAGAGCATGAGGCTCAGCGTACTCGTTATCGAACTCATCTGGTCTATCATCGTCTGCATCGAAGAGACCCTGACAGAGCCTTCCGTGCCAGATTTCTCCACGCAGTAGTTCGTCGCGTCCGTCACCATGTCGGTGCAGAATTTCGTGTCGGTCGCCTGGAGCATCACGGTGTCGGCGCTCGGATTCGGGGTGATTTTCTTTGAATAGAAGCCGCGGGGAATGTAGATGCCAGTCGTCGAAGACTCCATGCCGCTCGACTGTTCCTTCAACACTCCGACAACCTTGAAAGAGAACGGAACGCTGCTGGAGACGACAAGAACGTTCTTCCCCACCGCATCTCCGTCGGGGAAAAGGGCGGATGCGACCTCGCTTCCGATTATCATCTTCTGCGCCCCAACGAAGTCGTCCGTCACGGAGAAATACGAGCCGTAGTCCAGTTCCAGCTTGCACATCTCAAGATAGCCGGTCTCAATCGCGGTCGCGCTGTACGAAACGGAGGTCTCGCCGTAGCTCACGGTCGCGCTCATCGTGTTCTTGTACCAGACTTTTTTTATGTTCGATATGTTGTCGAATATGTCAGAGCGGAAGGATTCGTCGAACGTGAGAGTCACAGCGTCCCTGTTTCTCCTCATCATTCCAGACGAGATGGACACCAAATCAAGGCCGGAAGAGCCGAACGTGTCCTGAATCTGCCTTGTGGAGCTTTCGCCCATGCTGGTGATGACGATTACGGAAGCGACTCCGATGATAACGCCCAAAAGAGAAAGAAATGTGCGGGTCTTGCTTCTGGAGAAATTCCTGAGCGCGTCGATGAAATCTTCTATCATTTTCGTGTCCTCAAATCAAAATTCCGCATAGTCTGGAAGAGAATCCAAATCTATTCCAATGACTGGATTCTTCGGCTTTTCCTTGACAATCGGCTTAGGATGGATTTCCACAATGCGGGAGTCCACTGAATCTTCCGAGAACGCAAGGGACAAGTCAGCGTCCGGGTTTTCCGTGTCGCTCTGAATCTGTCCGTCGAATATTCGTATGCAGCGTCTTGTGCTGTCCCCGATTCTGGGGTCGTGGGTGACGATTACGATTGTCGTACCCGCCGCGTTTATCTCGCCGAAAAGTTCCATGACAGCCCTGCCCGTCTTGCTGTCCAACGCTCCGGTAGGCTCGTCCGCCAGTATGATGCTGGGTCTCGTGACGGTCGCGCGCGCTATCGCCACACGCTGCTTCTGACCGCCGGAAAGCTCGTTCGGCAGGTGGTTCACCCGGTCGCCGAGGGAGACTTTGGAAAGCGCGTCCAGCGCCATGTCCCGCCGGAGGTTCTTTTCGATTCCCTGATAGCGGAGCGGCATCATCACGTTCTCGAGTACGGTCATGGAAGGAAGGAGATGATACTGCTGGAAGACGAAGCCGATTGTCTTGTTCCTCAACACCGCAAGCTCCTTCTCCGTCATCTTCGCAGTCTCCTTGCCGCCGATTTTGACGATTCCTGAAGTGGGTCTGTCGAGGCAGCCAATCATGTTCATGCAGGTGGATTTTCCAGACCCGGACGGGCCCATTATCGAAAGGAACTCGCCCTGCCTGACGGAGAAAGAAACTCCCCGGAGGGCGTGCACTTTCTCCTCGCCCATTATGTACGTCTTCTTCACATCGCTCATCAATATGACATTCTCGCCCATTGAATTCCTCCTTGGCAAAAGTCCGTCTGAACCTCACATCGGAGGCATTCCGCCGCCCATCGGTCCGCCCATTCCACTATTGTTGCCGTTCTTCTTTGATGACGAACCGCGCTTGAACGTCTTCATGCGGCCGCTCTTGGACGCGCTCGACTGAGCCTTGAGGATTTCGCCGCCATCAAGCCCACTTGTTATCTCGACATAATCCGTTCCATACGGCTGAACCTGCACCTCGACCTTCTCCGTGTTTCCGTTTCTTCCGACAATCTCCACGAAAGCCGCTCCTTTGTCGTGTCCAATCGCATATCGCTCGACAATCAGCTTGTCTTCGGGTTCCGTTATCTGGATTTTTCCCGTGAAAGAAAAATTCGGAAGCACCCCCTCGGGCACATCGTCTATACGAACCTTCGCGTTCACGACCGTCGCGCCACGGCTCGTGACTTCGCCAATCGCAGGATACGAGACGAGATAGCCCTCCGCGGAACCGCCATCGTAGGCAGGAAACGAGAATTCGACCTTCTGCCCGACCTTGAGCTTCGAAACGTCCGTCTCCGCGATTTCGACCTCGGCAGTAAGGTAGCTGGTGTCCACGAGCGTTCCGATTGAATCCTTCGCCTCAAGATAGTCGCCAACGTCCACGTCCAAATCCGCGATTATGCCGTCGAAAGTCGCCACGATTTTTCTGTCGGAAATCTTCTGCACGAGGGACTTTCTCTGCGTCTGCATCAACTTCAATTTTCCCGTCGTCTGGTTCATGCGCGCCACGGAGATTTCGTAGTCGAGGTTGGCGAGATTGTACTGCTGCTCGGAATCGTCGAGCTGAACGATGAGGTCGCCCGCCTTCACTTCATCGCCCTCGCTCTTGTAAACGCCCACGACGGTGCCGTCGTTCAGTGATTGCAGGGTCTGGCTCTTTGCGGCCGAAACAGTGCCTGCAATCTCAATCGCGTTCTCGTAGGTCTCCGTCCTGACGATGTAGACAGTGTTGTCGGTCGAAGAAGACGAGACGATTTTTCTCGCGCCAACAATTCCCCCGGCCACCAAAAGCGTGCCGCCAACCGCGGCAATCAATATCTTCTTGGACTTTTTCATTTCTGCCCTCCCCTTTTATTCCTGATTTTTCGAATCGACTGAATCAGCGTCTTCCGTGAACAGGAGCTTCACGTCGTCGTTGAAGACCGCGAAATCGATTGTGTTGACGAGGATGTTGATTCTGGCTTTTTCCTTGTCGTTCTTCGCGTCGAGGTAGTCGTTCTCCGTCACGACGCCCTGCTTGAGCCATTTCGCCATGTCCGATTCAAGCTGAGTGTAAGTTTCATATTCTTCTTTATTTGAAAGCTGCGTCCACTTGAGGTCGTGGAAAGTGGAAAACTTGTCCAGAATGTCGGTCTCGTAATCTTCTGCGGCGGAGTCAATTGCAATCTGCTCAAGTCTTTCGTCCAGAGCGTACTGCTGCCTTGTGATTTTCGCGAGCCTCCATTCGTTCGGCACAATCGAAAGAGAGAGAGCGAAATACGGATTGAAGGTTGAATCGTTGGATTTGTCGCCAATCAGCGTTTTCCCGGTCGGGAAATAGGCACCCGCGCTCGCGCTTATTCCCCGCCACGAGAAAGTGAATTTTCCGCCGACAGAATCGGAGCCGTAGTCGATTTCATTTCCGTCGACATAACCGCTGTCGGAATAGAAGGAATCGTTGAAGACGTACTCGCCCGTGAACTTCAACTCCATCTCGTAGTCGGCGGCCCGGGTGAGCTTTCCGATGTAGCTGTCCCAGACGGCCTGCTCCGTAGCCGAATAGAGTTCCTTCTTGTATTTGAAGATGTTCTCCTCTTTTGGAACGGCGATTTCGCTTGGAAGAAAGGAGATTGCCGACTCGTACGCCGAATCGCCTGACTTTATGAAATCTTCCCTTGTAGCGGAGGCGTCGGAGATTCTCTCAAGCTCGAAGCCGCACTTCTTCGCGAAAACCGCAGTCTCGCGCTCGAAAGCCCGCTGCTTCTCGAAAACGTCGCGCCTGTCGCTCATCACCTCAAGATTCTTCTGCCTGTACGAAGCCGATGACTTTGAATAGCCCTGGACCTCCAAAACCTTCAAATCAGTCGTGTCGTCGTAGAGGGCGTCCTTCGCGTCCAAAACCGAAATCGCCTTGTTGTAGAGGCTTTTCAAGCTCGTGTAGAATTCTTTCTCCGCCGACAAAGCCCTTTCCTGGACCGCGCGCTCGGCTTCGAGAAGCTCCCTTTCAGCCTTCAAAAGAGCGACCTCGCGCTGCTTCGCCTTGTCCGATATTATGCCGATTGTCGCGGAGATGCTTCCGTTCTCCAGCTCCTTTTCTCCGTCAGTGATTGTGAGCGGAAAAGATGCGGACACAGACAGGTCGCTCGCCTGCGGAACATCGACGGAGACGCTCGGGCTGACCGTTATGCGTGTCTTGTCGCCTGATGTCGTTATCTTCATCTCGCCCGTGGAAAGTTCGACGTTTATGCCGTTTTCGATTCTCGTGCTCTTCAAATCCAGAGCCTTGGACTCGGCCGTTATCGAATATTTTTTCAACTGCAAGTCATTTTCAAGGTATCCGGACAGAAGTTTCTCCACCGTCTCGGAATTCACCGGGAACAGAGAGAAAACGAAAAAAGCCGGAAGCGCGAAAATCTTCAATTTCGTTTCAAATCTCATGTTGAAGATTCTAGCAAATCCGGCTTTCACAAATGTGAGAAATCCATTGGAATTTATGAGAAATCTCTTGTTAAAACAAAAAATTATCCCATCTGAAAGTTCCCTTTAATTCAGCATCGCAGAGATGGACTGGGTGAGCCCAACCACGAGGCTTGAACCGGCCACGAAAGTGCCAATCGAAGAGCCGAGAGACGAAAGGATGAAGACGAGTAGCACCCGGAGCAGCCTGTTCTTGTAGAAGCCCTTCACGCTCGAAACATCGTCCTGCACGGACTCCAAATCGCGCACCTTCGGCTTCTTCAACACCGCCTGCACAATGCCCGAAAGGATTCCAACACCGATGAACGGACAAAGCGAAGTGAAAGGCGCGCCCACAATCGACACGAGAACCGCAAGTGGATGCCCCAGCGCAATGATGGCGCCAAGCCCCGCAAGGAGTCCGTTGCACACGAACCACTTGATGAGGGAATCAACAGCCAGCTCCTTTCCGCCGATGAAGAATCCGCTGACAATCAACGCAACGATGAGGAGAGGAATGAGCCACTTGGCGAATTTTCCAGCCGCCGACTTTTTCGGAAGCTCGCTGATTTCCTTCGTGTCAGGCTTGACTTCCCCGCCCGAAAGCCTCATCAAGTTCCGCTCGACGCCAGGAAGGTGCCCCGCGCCAAGAACCGCCAGGACGCTTTTCCTAGAGTCGTTGTCGCCCTCGTCCGATTTCGTCACGGACTTCCAGATGTGGGCAGCCAGATAAAAGTCGCGCTCGTCGATGAGCACTTCCTTCACAGCCGGCATCGCGGACGAAAGCTCGCCCATCATGCTGTCCATCTCGCTTGAGTTCTTGAGGTTCTCGACCTCCTGCGTGCTGACTTCCTCCGTGTCGAACGCGCTCGCCAAGAGAGCCGCCAAAAGCTTGGACTTGCCCCAGAACGAAGTCTTCGCCCAAGCCCTCCTGAGCGTCGTCTGAATCGGCCTGTCAACCATCACGCTCGGTATTCCGAGCTCCTTCGCCACGTTGATTCCGGCGCGCATCTCGTCGCCCGGCTTCACGCCAGCGTTGTCGCCCATGCGTTTCTGGAAGCTTGCGAGGACGAGATTGGCGAGCATCAAGAAGCCCTTGCCGCTCCTGAGAATCTTCACCACGTCCACGTTCTTGTAGCCCTCGCTGTCGTTCAGGGACTCGAACCTCTGCTGGTCAAGCTCAATCGCCACGCAGTCGGGCTTCTCCTCGCGGATTTCCCTCTCGACTTCCTCCACGCTCTCTTTCGAGACATGGGCCGTTCCAATCAAGACGATTCTCTTTCCGTTTACTTCTATTGTTTTTTTTGTCTGGGACATAGATATTTCCTCGATTACACCTAGAGGCGCACATCAGTTGGCCTTGTTGACTTCGCGGACCGCTTCGTCGCTGTCTTCGGTTTTCGCCCACTTTGCCAGCCTGTACTCGAAGAACATCGGGCTTTGGATAGAGCAGACCTCGACGTAGTACTTCTGCGCGAGAGACGTGTCCCCCTTGATGTCGTAGTACAAGGCAAGATAGTAGAGATATTTTCCGCTCTTGTTGGATATCGAACCGCTAGACGCAGAATCGTTCCTTGCCTTCTGCACCGCGAGCACCACGTCCATGTCGCCGAGCTGGTCGTGGTACATTCTGAGCATCTTGTAGTCGAGTGAGGACTTGTCGGAAATCTTCCTGAGCACACTGTCCGAGTAGCTCTTCGCCTCGGTCGCGTTCTTCTGCTTGAGATAGCAGGCCGTGGCCATGAGCGGATACGAGATGTTGTCCGGATTCTTCTTGGCCGCCTCCACGAAAGCCTTGCGAGAAAGCTCGTAGTCGCCCTTCCTCCATGCGTGGAGACCGATGGACTCGTAGGCGTAGTAGTAGTCGGGATTCTTCTTCACGACCATGACGTAGGCGTTGTAAGCGTCGTCATCCCTCTCCATCTCGTCGTAGAGCCCTGCGAGATAGGCGTATGCGAGGAAGTAGTCCGGGTCGATTTCGGTGGCCTTCTTCCATGCGGCCTCGGCCTCGTCGTATTTACCGAGGTAGCGGGAGAAGGTTCCGAGGTCCATGTAGCAGTCGTAGTTGTTCGGGTCGCTGGCGATGGCCCTGTTCGTGTAGTCGTAGGCGGCCTTGTACTTCTTGTTCTCGCCTTCGAGCTTTCCGAGGTACGAAAGTGCCTGGGCGTTCTCAGGGTCGACCCTGAGCATCCTGTTGAAGAAGTCGCGCGCGTCCTTGTCCTTGGAAGTGTAGTAGCTCATCTTTCCGCAGCCGAACATGGCCTCCATGTTGGTCGGGTCGCTCATCCACGCGGTCTTGTAGTATTTGAGGGCGAGAGGGAAGTTCTTCCTGAGGGACTGCTCGTCGCCAAGCTCGATGTTTCCCTCGCAGTTTTTAGGGTCGAGTTTGATGATTTTCCTGAGGTACTGGTTCTTCTTCACGGCGTCGTTGTTCTGCTTCGCTATCATCATGTTCAGTTCAAGGATTCCGATGTCGTCGGGATTGTCCTTCAAAAGCTTGGACGCTATCTTGTCGGCCTCCTTGGCATTTCCAGAGGAGAGCAGAAGCCCAGCCTTCAGCGAAAGCAAATCCGGGTTCTCGGTGGAATACGAGTCGAACAGGGCCAGAGCGTCCTCGATTGTTCCGTTCGAGAGAGTGTCTCCCACCTTCTGCGCGAACTGGACATCGCCGACGGAAGCGCTGTCCTCCCTGACGACAGTCTTCACGCTGCCCGAAGAGGACTTCTTGGCGGAACTTGTGTTTGAAGCGGCGAACGCCACTCCAGAGAAAAGAGCAGCGGACACGACGACCGCCATCGATTTCTGCAAAATCTTCATAAATACCTCAATGTATCATTTATTTTTTGATTTGAATTAACTAAACTAATCGAATGTTTTTGCATCCAGTCAGAAAATCCATTGGTCTCATTATTTTGTATAGTGCTATTATTGTCGGCATTTTCGTCCTTCAATTTAGGAACGAATCGGTCATATCAAAGAACTTTGGAGCGTTGAGGATATCCCTGGCGCAGACCCAGGACAAGACCGGAGAGACATCGCTCAAGAACTCGATGCAGGTCTCGTTCAAGGGAATAGCCTTCACGGCGGACGAAGTTTCTCCAGCCATGCTCACATCGAAAATCGCAAGCGAAGACGGGACTTTCGAGCAGACGATATCGAAGCCGCTGGTGCTAAAGTCATACGAACAGCCGAATCCGCTCTCGGTCGTTTTCGACTTTTCCGACAACGTGACGGTGACTTTCTCGGTCAGCGACACGACCCCGACGGCGACCCTCTCCGTATTCGCGAAGATACCGGATGGCGCCTCCAACGTAACACTGAATTTCAAACCGAATTCAGGATATTCGGTTACCGACAAGTCAAATTCAAGGCAGATTTTCAGCTCGAAGAACACGATGTTCGCCTTCTCCGCGCCGAGACTGTCCGACGAAACGATAACGCTCACGACGAAGACGCCGTTCGCCACGTTCGCGACATACGACCCGTCGACGATTTTCACGTTCGCGTCGGTGGACCCGGACTCCACAATCGCATTGAAGACCACCTACGACGCCTGCATGGACGAGATGAAGAGGCTTTTGACGGAAGGCACGGTTGACAGCTTCAAACACGGCTCCGCGCAGATGAACGAGCCGAGCATCGTCTCCTATGTAGCGGAGATGGCCGCCCAGGGAAAATACGCGGAGGCTTTGGAATCCGTGCCCGACTCGTTCAAGAAAGGCTCCAAGAGGACATATCTCTCGGCTCCATATTTCGGCGCGCTCGAAGCCATGAGCCCGAGCATGACGATGAAAATCGACAACATGAGGGAAATGATAGACAACGCCGCGAACATGACGGAATTGAACCAGAATTCGCTCGGAATTTTCACGGTGGAGGACTTGGCGGACTTCATCTATCTCTTCGGAGACACTGACAGCGTGAAGAAGACGCTCTCGCTCCCAAGCGCGATAATCGGCGAGCTTTCCACGAGGTCGGCGGATGACCAGGACTTCTTCATAACGATAGCCCAGGCAACAGGAATCCTGCGGACATACATGAAGCTGCTCGACTACAAGATGAATTCCCTCGCGGAATACCTCGCGCCCACGATAGAGAAATGCCTTTCAACAATAGAAGAGAACTGCGTCCTCACGGAATCGTCGCTCTCGATAAACGACAAGGACACTCCAGTGTCTTCCCTCCTCGCGCTCGAAACAGGCTCGGTGCTCATAAACTACGGAAACATGAACGGAAGCCAGGAGCACATAACGGCCGGCTACGCGATAACGAACACGGCCCTCACCCAGGGGACGCCGGATTTGATGACAATCTCGGAAGTGTACCCGGTCATAGTGAAGAACAAGAACTACCCGCACATGGTCATGCTCAACCGGGCGAAGGGAATCTGGGCGTGGACGTCGGCAGATTCCGTCTCCTACTCGGAAAAGGGGAACGCAGGCTCGCTTTCCATGACGCACAGCGTGGGCAACATGCATTTCCAGATAATCAGCAACCTGCCAGAATTCAAGGACATAAACATCTACGGCCTCTCATACCACTCGGATCCGAGATTCGAGGTTTACGCGTCTTCCGGCTACGTCTACAGAAGCGCATCGAAAACTTTGTTCCTCAAGACAAGGCACAAGTCGG
>CAMHLH010000044.1 GCA_946185925.1 uncultured Treponema sp. | reverse complement strand
TGAGCGAATGGAAGCCTGAGCAGGCACCGCAGGCGACCGTGATGAACAGTGTCGGGAAGAGCATTCCAGGCTTCTGAATCCAGCCGGTGAAGGCGGGCATCGTGAATTCGACACCCCTTGCGGCTCCCGTGAAAGCTGCGTAGACGATTCCGGCGATGGCGATGAACATCATAGCGTACAAGAGGAACGAAGAAAGATAGTCGCGAGGCTGGAGCATTATCCATACAGGGATGAGCGAGGCGACCGCGATGTAGAGGCCGATGAGGACAATCCAAGTCACGCGGCCCAAGGCGAGTCCGACATTGAGGCCGAGGATTATGATTCCCACGATTGCGACGATTCCGACGATTGTGGCGGGAAGAGTCTTCACGCCGAGGCGGTTTGTCGCTATTCCGTAGACGATGAAAAGGAATGAAATCATGGCCGTCGTCTGGTTTCCAGTCGGGTTCAAGACGAATCCGAACCTTCCAGAAGCCAAATCTTCAGCGGAAGTCAAGAAAGTGGAAGCGACCACGTTGACGAACGAAGCGATTACGAGAATCAAGACGAGAAGAGCGAAAATGATGAAGAGCTTCTTTGAAGCCTTGCCCATTGTCGACTTGATGATTTCACCGACAGACTTTCCCCCGTTTCTAACGGAAGCGAAGAGCGAACCGAAATCCTGCAATCCACCGAAGAAGATTCCTCCGATGACACACCAGAGGAAAACTGGCACCCAGCCGAAGACGGCCGCCTGGATAGGTCCGTTGATAGGGCCTGCTCCGGCTATCGAAGAAAAGTGATGTCCCATCAAAACGGCAGGTTTAGCGGGAACGTAATCCACACCGTCGGGCATCTCGACAGACGGTGTCTTCTTTGCGGGGTCGATACCCCACTGTTTTGCCAAATAGCTGCCGTAGAAAACATAGCCAGCCAGAAGCAAAACGATTGCAGCGATAATGATGAATAAAGCTGTCATTTCATCTCCTCCTTAAGAGATAAAAACGTTTTTTATATGGAACTTCGAAAAACCCCATGGTCTTTCGCGTCGCCCTATATTGCTTCAACCGTCTTTTTCAGGCTTTTGCCGAGACGGTTATAAGTCACGCGCATTGTCGAAGCCTCCAAGGCTACCAGCCGGAAATCGCTCCAACCCTTCAGCGTCATCATGTAGGATTTTGAATGCTTGATTTTTCTTATCGCGTCGAAAGCGTCGCCCTCGATTCTGTCGGAGACAATCACGAGAGTGACGTCGGTGTTCCTGTGCCCGAAATACGGGACGAAACCGGAAAGCCCTTCCCGCCAGGCGATTTCCTCGATTTCAAGAAGTTTTTCCATATCGAGATTCTCAGAAACATAGAAGAAGACCCGCTCGGCAGAATCCGACTCGGACAGTTTCGCGGACTTCACGAGAAAATATTGCTCTGTGTGGGATTTGAACACCGCCTCGGCGAAGAAGGGATTCGTCACAGACTGGGATTCGTCATTCCCGCCTCTTCGCTTTATGGAATAATACCGTTCGAAAGATTTCAGAATTTTTTGGGCAGCGTCAGAACTTTTCATAATCGAGAAATATTCTACTTATTTCGGCCCAAAAAACTCAATAAAAAAAACGAACTTTGTTTCTATTTTCCAGTACAAAAATCAAAAAAAGTTTCCAACCCAAAAATCAGCCGAACAGGGAAATGAAATTCTTGAACCGGCGGACTCTCTCCTCGCTGTTCTTGTAGCTGCTCTCGCCTGGGTAGAATTTGTAGCGGATGGCGACGTTTTTCAGGCGGACATCGGGAGTCGGGTGAGTTTTGCCGAAGCCGGACGCATCAGAGGCCGAGGACTTCTCCTTGAGGGCCTTCAGCACACTGTCCATTGCGTGGGGGTTGTAGCCGGCCCCATACAGCAGCTCCAGAGCCTTCGTGTCCGCCGAAAGCTCCTGCTGCTTCGAATACCCCTTCTCCAAAAGCTCCGATATGGCGGAGTCGATTTCCTCCGTCATGGCGGCCGCCTGCGCAACAGACTCGGCGCTTCCAGAATTAGCCGCGACCACGGCAGTCCCTCCGGCCTGCGCGAAGGCTCCGCCGATGCGGCTTTTTTTTATGGCCTTCGCGCTGTGCTCCAGAAGGACATGGCCGACTTCGTGCGCGAGAACAGCGGCCAAAGCATCCTCGCTGTCGCAGCATTTCACCAGGCCGCGCGTCACCATTATGTGGCCGCCGGAAGTCGCGAATGCGTTGAGCTCGTCAGAATCGAGAATCACCACGGAATAGTCACGGAAGAGAATCGGACGCTCGGAAAAGACCGTGAGCGAATGCAGAACCTTGTTCAGATAGGACTGGGCCTCGTCGGATTCGTAGACCTTGTATTTCGAGAGAATCTTGGCGGCAACGGCCCGGCCTATGTAGTATTCTTCCTCCGGCGTTATGTCCTCGAAGGCATTTTCCATCGATTCCGCCGTCTTGTTGAGCGATTTTTTCACGGTCTCGTCCGAAAAGGTCTCCGTCACCTTCTCCTTCACGGAGTCGGGGATTTTCACTCCGCTGTTCTTTATCTTCTCCAACCAGCTTTGGGAAAAAGAATGGGAAGCAAAAGAAAAAAGAAAAAGGACCAACAACGATTTTCCACAAATTCTCATAAAATCCCCGCACGCCTACTCAAGATTGAGATTTCCGGCAGACAAAAAATTCTTCAGTTCGCTCTCCGACACAGATTTCTTTTCCATTTCGTCGACGGCATCGTAATTGGCGGAGCCGCTCTTCCTGTACGCGGTCTCGTCCTCGTCGCTGAAGCCCTTCCCCGCCAATGCCAGCTCGTCCGGCGAAATGTTCATGGCCGTTTTTGATACGATTTTCTTTCTTGAGAGGGAGGTTGTAGGAATCCAGCCGGAAATTCCGTTGGATTTTTTGACCATGCTCCACTTCTTGCTGTCGCTTTCTTTCACGACGACAACTTCCTCTCCGTATGCGGTCTTGCCGACCTTCTCCCCGAAAGAGGAGCCCTTCGCCCTCAGTTCCACATTCGGCACGGAGACAAATTTTCTGTCGCCGACATCCGCGAAGGCCGAGAAAAATGAAAAAATCAAAACCGAAACAAAAAGAAGTCTCTTCACAAACGCTCCTTGCAAATCCCATTGAATCCGATAAAAGCCATTAGACCGGACAGGCGGCACACTATTCTATATCGGCGCCGTAGCCTGCGTCGTTGGCAATCAAGTTTTCTATTCCAGAAACAAGTTCCTTTATCTGCTCCAGAACACCATACTGCAAACGGACACTATAGAAAACCTGTGTGCCGGATTTTCTGGCTGAAAGTATGCCCGCATCCTTCATCACCTTCAGGTGGTGGGAGACAGCAGGCCGCGAGAGAACGCTGTTTTTCGTGAGACTAGCCACGTCTATCCCTTCGTTGCCGGCATCTATTATGTCGAAAATCAAACTCTGCCTTGTCTTGTCGCCGATTGCGACGAAAACATCGGAAGCTTCCTCAAAAAGACTTTTTAGTTGTTCTATCTTGCTTTTTTTCTCATCATACGTCATGACTAGATTCCTTTGTTGACATAAAATTCTTGATTTAATATTATATCAATCAGTTCATAGGTTTAATCATTTGAACCAATCATAGTTTTTTATCAAACTTTTTTCAATCTATATTTGGAGGAACCAGATGCGCAAGCTATTAAAGCATCCTTTCATCATCATTGGGATTTCATGCTTGATAACGGTGATATTCGCCTTGCCGTTGAAAAGAATCAAGATTGAAAGCTCCATCAGACAGTTTTTCCCTCAGAAGCACGAGGCATACCAGAGACTGAACAAGACCGAAGACGAGTTCGGAAGCATGCTCGCCATTGGAGTCTCGTTCGAGACACCCGGAGAGTCGATTCTCACGACAGAGTATGTCGACGTCATCAGAAAAATCACCAGCGACCTGCAGGGCGTGCAGAACATCGACAACGTGACATCTCTCACGAACATCGACTTCATCAAGGGCGACAACGGAACAATCGAAGTAGCCCCAATCCTCAACAAGGACGACTCCGAGCCTATCGAGCAGGCTGACGTCGACTTGATAGCCGAAAGACTGGCAAGCTGGGAGGACATGTACAACCTCGTCGTCATCTCGAAGGACGGACGCGGAACCCAAATCGCCATGAACGTGGACCAGCACTCGTCCCTCGCGGAACAGGCGGAATCTCTCAAGGAAGTCAAGAAGATAGTGACCGACGACCTCGCCGAAGCAAAATCCGACCTTTCGGTGAAGTTCTACGGAGACCCGGTCGTAAGCGACAACTCCAAGTCGTTCATGATTTCGGATTTGCTCAACTTGATTCCGCTCGTAATCCTCGTGGTTCTCATCTCCCTCTACTGCAGCTTCAACACTCTTGAGGGAATGATACTTCCCCTCATAACCGTATTGATGAGCACTGTCTGGTCCGTCGGAATCATGACGCTCTTGGGGTTCGAGTTCTCGATGGTCTCTTCCGTAATTCCTGTAGCCCTCATCGGCTGCGGCTCGGCCTACGGAATCCATGTCCTCACCCACTACTACATCGCCGTCGACGAAAAGCGCAAGGAACTAGACGCGAAAGGCGAGAGCTTCACTAAGGAAATCCACTGCGACTGCATCATCAAGGGACTCAACAACGTGCAAGTCGCAGTCCTGCTCTCTGCAATCACGACAATCGTAGGCTTCATCTCGCTTGTGACAAGCCCTCTGCGTCCGCTCTTCGGATTCGCTATCTTCACAGGTGTCGGAATCGCGTTCAGCCTTATCCTTTCGGAGACTGTTCTTCCGGCCTTCCTCACGCTCAAGCCGCTCAGCAGGGTCGGAAACCGCTCAAGAAGAATGGCGAAGCTCACCGCCGAGATAAAGAGAAGGCTCGCAAAGACTGAATCCTCAAGCAAGAAAAAGGACAAGACCGAAAAGACCAAGCTCGAAAACACGCTCTACAACATCTACCACGCCCTCTGTGGAACGAAGCCTAGGCTCGTGGTGTTCTCGCTTGTCATAATCGTCTTCTCGTTAATCGGACTCAACAAAATCGTAATCGACACCTCCATGGTCAACTACTTCCCGAAGACCAGCCAGCTGAGGCAGGACATCGACTATGTGAACGACAATTTCGCGGGAACGAATTCCGTCTACCTTCTCATAAAGTCCCCGGCCTTCAAACCCAAGGAAGAGGCGACCGCCTTGTACGACCAAGCACAGGCACTCGAGGACTCATACAGCGGAAAGGACATTCCTGAAAGCGTGCAGAAGCAGATTGCCGACCTTAGAAGCAAGGCGGACGAGAAACTCGCAGAATCCAGGGAAGCCTTGGACATGACGAATCCAGAAGCACTAAAATCGGTCGACTTGATGGAAAAATGGATTCTGAGCAAGTACGACATTGTCGGAAAGGCAGTCTCCTACACGGACTCAATCAAGAGAATCAACCAGACATGGAACGCTCCTGGAGCGCAGACAAGCCAGGCCGCAGAAACAAGCGCGGGAGACGACGGCTTCTCTGACGACCTCTCGTTCGACTTCGGAGACGACGTTTTCGGGGACGACGACGCAGGTGAGGGAACGGCCGCGGCATCTGAGCAGGGCGACACTTTCGACGACTTCTTCACGTTCGAGGGAGAGGGGACCGACGAAGCCACTGCGGATGTCGTGTTCGAGGATCCGAACGTGGCCTACCAGGCAAAGCTCGATGCCACATACACCGGAAAGGAGATTCAGGAGCTTTTTGCCACGGCATACGCAAAAGCCGGCGGAAGAAGGGCTACCGCGGAGGGAATCATCAAGAGTCTGCAGAGGGAGATGAACTACAACGGAATTGCCTTCTACGAGATTCCATACGACCCCGCTAAGTACCAGAAGGAGACAAGGCAGGAGCTTTCGGGCTTGATTTCGAACTACACGATGCTCCTTGGCGACTCCATGGACAGGTTCACAGACGACCAGACGAACTACACGCCAACATCAATAAGAGTGCAGGTCCAGATAAAGACCAACTCCACGCAGATTCTCGGCAACATGCTCAACGACATCGAGCGATACGCCGAAGCCCACCTGCCGGAAGGCTACTACATGGAGTCGACAGGAACTGGAGAGATGGAGTACGTCATGACGAACCTCGTAGTCTCAAGCCAGATCACGTCCCTCATGCTTTCGCTCGCCCTGGTCTTCATCATCATCGCAATATCGTTCAAGTCTCCAGTAGCCGGTCTCATCGGAGCCATCCCGCTCGCATTCACCATCATCCTGAACTACATGGTCATGGGCTTGTTCGAGATAAAGCTCGACTTGTTCACCAGCATCATCGCTTCGGTTGCAATCGGTGTCGGAATCGACTACACGATACACTTCATGACGGAGTACAAGACGCTCAGGCTCAAGAGCGACGACCTTGAATGGGTCACAAGAAAGACGTTCAAGACCAGCGGCGCCGGAATCATAACGAACGCCCTCGCAGTTGGACTCGGATTTGTCGTCCTCTGCCTCAGCAAGTTCATAGTTCTCCGCTACATCGGAATCCTTGTGGCAATCGTAATGTTCACAAGTTCGATGCTCGCCATGACGGTTCTTCCAGCCATCTTCAACAACTTCGACCCGTGCTTCATGCACCCGGGCAAGCCGAAGGCATGGGAGACAGAATCCACCGACGACGAGGACGACGACGAGGACGATGATTCTGAAAAATGATTTCTGAAAACACGAAAGAGAATCATTGAATATAGAACAAAAGAAAAATAAGAGCATTCAAATCAGACGCTCACCGAATGGAAGTTTTTCAATTTCCGTTCGGTGGCTACGATTGAAACATAAAAACAAGCATTTTGGAGGCATCAAATGAAATTAATCAAGACAATCACAGCTTCAGCAATCGCACTCTCACTCACGGCAGCGGCCTTCGCGGACCAGAAGGGAAAGGACATAATCCAGAAGGTACTGGACGTGGAGGATCCGTCATTCAGCCAGACGGCCGTAGTCATGACATTGACCGAAAAGAACGGCTCGACGGACGTCCGTCAGGTGAAGCAGTACGGAAGGAGCGCGAACGGGCTCAAGGCAGTCGTCATGGACTTCGTCGGACCAGGAAGCTCGAACGTGAAGGGAACCCGCTTCCTCCTCCAGGAGAACGGCAACGGCAAGGACGACGACAAGTTCATCTACATGCCGGCCCTCAAATCCACACGCCGCGTCTCCACAGCTGACGGCTCAAAGGCGTTCGTCGGAACCGACGCCTCTTACGACGACCTTTCAACCCGCGACATCGACAAGGACGAGCACACGTTCATCGGAGAAGAGAAGAAGACTGTGAACGGAACGACATACGACTGCTGGGTCGTAAGCTCAAAGTCAAAGAACGCAAACGACACCCAGTACGGAGACAAAAAACAGTGGATCTACAAGGACCAGCTCATTCCGGTCTACGCTGAACTCTACGACAAGAAGGGCAAGCTCTTGAAGACGCTCGAAGTCCTCGAACTCAAAGACGTCAAAGGAGAGACAGGAAAGGTCTACCACACGCCGATGAAGAGCTTGATGACGAACGTCCAGACAGGCCACTCGACAAAACTCGAAATCAAGCAGATTGTCGTAGACAAGCCGCTCCCTGCGAAAGTCTTCACACAGAACTTCCTCGCGACAGGGAAATGAAGCTTGCCAAGGTCCGAATGAGGCCTAGGCATTTGCTGGTTGGATGCAAGCTCGCTGAGAATTGCGAAGCAATTCTCACGCACTTATGGATGTGTGAAGCTTGCCAAGGTCCATATGAGGCCTAAGCACTTGCTGGTTGGATGCAAGCTCGCCGAGAATTGCGAAGGTCCGTGTGAGGCCTAGGCAGTTACTGTATGAATGAAAAAGCTCCTTGAAGGGATTTTCAATGAAGTGAACTTCACTTCAACCTTTCAAGGAGCTTTTTTTTTTTGGAAAAACGGCAAGGGGAAATTTTCGATTGATTAAAGAAAGGCTCAAACCTTGAACTTTCCGACTTCCTTTGCCACGGCCCTTATGCTTTCGCCGTTCTGCTGCGTCAGGTTGTTCACCTGGTGGATGGAGTTGTTCAAATCGCCGATTCCGTTTGAGATTTCGCCCATGGCGACGCTTATCTGGCCCGTAACGGTCGCGACCCTCTCCATCTCCTCAAGAATCTTGTTGCTTCCCTGCTCCATCGAATCCGCGCTGTTTCTTACGTCGCTCGTTATGTCGTTGATTTGGTTCATCGCGTCTATGACCTGCTTGCTTCCCGCGCTCTGCTCGTCCATCGCGCTCTTGATGACGCTCTCCTGGCGCGCGACAGTCTGCGTGTGCTCGAAAATCACATCGAACTGCCGCTGGGTCTCGGTCGCTCCGTCGCTCATCTCCACAATCATCTCGCGGAGTCCCTTCATCACGTCGTTGATTTTCTTTCCCTGCATATTCGAGTCTTCGGCGAGCTTCCTGATTTCGTCGGCGACGACCGCGAATCCGGCACCCGCGCTTCCCGCATGGGCAGCCTCGATTGCGGCGTTCATGGCGAGCATGTTCGTCTGGCTAGCGATGTTCCTGATGATTGTGGAAGTCTCAATCAAAGCGGCAGAATCGTCCGCGATTTTGTTCGTGAGCTCGACGGACTTCATTACCGCCGCGCGGCCGCTCTCGGCCGACTCGGAAAGAAGCCGCACGTTCTCTTCGTTCTTTTCGAGGATTTCAGAGACTGAGTTGATGTTCGCGACCATCTGTTCAACAGAAGAAGAAGACTGTGAAACGCTCTCCGCCTGCACCTGGATGTTCTCGCTCAGCCTCTCGATGTTGCTGGCGATTTCCTTGATGGCCGTGTTCGTCTGCTCGACGCCCGCCCTCTGGGTCTCGACCTGGGAGCCGATTGAGTTGATGTTCTCGTTCATCTGCTCGATTGCGGACGCGCTCGAATTCATGCTCGAACTCAAATGCTCGGACTGCTCCTGCATGTTCTTCGTCTGGTTTATTATCGACGACATGGAATGGGCGATTTTCTTTATAGTGAGGTTGAAATAGCCTGCGAGAAGTCCAAGCTCGTCCTTCGCGACGGCCGGGATTTCCACGGTCAAGTCACCGTCGCCCTCGGAAATGTTCTTCAATATTCCGGTGACGTTCACCAGAGTCTTGGTGACAGTGTGGGCGAGAACGAACGCAATCACAATCGAAATAACGAGGCCGAGGGCCACAAGGATGAAGACCACCCGCGACACTTCGTTGGTGGCGGCCTCTATCATCTCAATCGGGATGAAAATCGCATAGTCGAGGCTGTACATGTCGTTCTCGGAAGGCAGGATGCGGATTTCCATCGGAACTTCAACCTTGTCGCCGATTGTGACGGTCTCTCGGAATATGCCGTAAGCTCCCTGCATGTAGTTTTCGAGGGACTTCACGCCAAGATCTCTGACGTTCATGAAAGAGAGGGTGACATCGAAAGGATTGAGAACCACGTTGCTGTCCGAATCGATGATGACGAACCCGATATCGCCCATGGAAGTCTGGTCGCCGAAGAGGGAGACAAAAGTCTCAGCGTTGATTTCGACAGCGGCGACACCCAAAACCGCTCCGTTCTCGTCGAAAATCGTCTGGGCGCCTGCGACAGCAATCGAGCCGTCTTCTTTCTGGTATATCGGAGAGAAATACGGCATTCCGTCGTTGTCCACGGCAGACTCATAACAGTGCTGGGCATCGTCGAGGGTCAAAGTGCCTTCAGGATAGCAGATTATCTCGTCGTCATCGTAGATTACACCAGCGGAAATCAGCTGGGAGTTGGCGTTTATGATTTTTTCGGCGAGCGACCCCACAGACTCCCTGTCCTCGTCCCCCGTGTTGGAAAGCAGATTGATGATTTTTCCCACACCATCCAAGTACGAATAAAGCGTCTGGTCCATCAAATGCATGGTGTTCGAAAGGCGGTCCGTGAACTGCGACTCGTTTACGCTCTTAACTCGGCCATAGATTATGAAGCCAAGACTGCAAAGAAGAATACTCGTCAACAACGTTATTCCAATTATGACCCTGGCGGAAATTGAATGGATATTTAACTTCTTGACCTTGTCAACCATCTAAATTTTCTCCTTTTTTAATTAAAAAAAATGCAACGTTTCTGATTCTAACACAAAATCGGTAGTTTTTCACAGAAGATGAATATTGATTCTCAACAAGGGATTGTGAGAAAATTGACAGCCGCAAAAATCGGGCTTCAAAAGCCTGCCGGCAACCTGTTCTGAAAACTTGGATTTCGAGCAGGTTTGTTGAATTTTTTTTAAAAATTTAATATAGATTTTGACTATGCTAAGTTCAGACTAATTTTTAACTTATCACAAAAATTAAATCGAAAGGAGATTTTATGAACGTAAAAAAATTCATGGCGACATCGGCCGTCGCCATAGCACTCAGCTCAGCAGTTTTCGCGGACGAAGCCTACGATGTAATGAAGAAATTCACTTCGCTTCCAATTCCAAATTATTCAAAATCAGAGATGAACCTCGATGTGATTGAAAAGAACGGAAAAGTCGACCACCAGGTAATGATGCAGTACGGCAACCGCAAGAACGGCCTTACAAACACCGTATTCGAGTTCAAGACATCGGCCACCAACAAGGGAACCCGCGTCCTCCAGATGGAAAAGACATCAAAGGACGACGACCGCCTCATCTATCTTCCGCAGCTCAAAACCACAAGGCGAATCCCGACTTCGGACAGGTACAAGTCGTTCGTCGGCTGCGAATTCACATACAACGACATGTCAATCCGCGACATCGACCTCGACACGCACAAGATGCTCAACGCGAACGAGAGCCTGACAATAAACGGAGGAACCAACGGCGGAAAATACGGAACGGAGAAGTACAACTGCTGGAAAATCGACTCGACACCCGCCACTCCACAGGCGAAGAAAATGGTCGAGTATTCCCACAAAATTTCCTACATCGACAAGAACACATATCTGCCAGTGAAAATGGAATACTTCGACAAAAAGGACAAGGACAAGCTCATCAAGACCTATATCATCGAGAAAATCGAGCATGTAAAAGGAACGACGGGAAAGGACTATGTACTCAGAAAGTCATGCCTCATCAGCAACGAGCTGACGGGAAGAAAGACTCGCGTCTGGGTCAGCGACTTCGAGTGGGACGCAAAGATTCCTGACAGCTACTTCACCCAGAACTGGCTCGCAACAGGAAAGACCCGCTAAAAAGCGTTTTTGGTCGCATATTCAGTTTTCATTAACCATTAGGAGGATTTGAATGAAAATTACAGGAAAAATGCTGGGAGTCGCTTCGGCGATTTTCATTATTGGAGCGGGAACCGCATTTGCCCAGGAATCAGAGTCTTTCGGTGACGATTCTTTCAGCAGCGACTCGTTCGGTGACGACTCGTTCGGCGGTTTCGAGGAAAGCTCGGAGCCTGTTTTGACATGGAACGGAGAAGCCGGAGCGAGCGCCCGCGCATGGATTCAGGGAGAGAACGGAGATCCAATTTCCTTGCACAAGCAACATCAAGAAGTAGATGAGGAAGATTGGTATGGCGAAAGTGGCTACACTTCTTTCTACGACGTTTCCCACTCGCCGACAGAGGCGAACGCATACGCAAAGCTCGACATCAGCTATTCTGGCTCAAGCACTGACCTGAACGGAAGGCTCAAATTCGACGCGGCCACAATCAAGGACCACCCGGAGGACATCATCGAAGAGGTCTCGGCCCGCGGCTACTTCGGAAACTGGCAGATTGAGGCCGGAAAAATCAAGAACGTCTGGGGAAAGGGCGACAAAATCCACGTCCTCGACAACTTCAACGCGAACGACTACACGGACTTCATCTTCCCGGACTACATCGACAGGAGACTCGCCGAGCCGATGGCGAAAATCGCATACGCAAGCCCCTACTCCAACGACGCAATCTCCGACTTGAAATTCGAGGGAATCTACACCCCGATGATGACGGCGGACAGATTCGCCAGCGAGGATTCAATCCTCTATCCATACGCACAGCAGAAACTCACAAACACCGTCACAGAAATACTCGCGGAACAGGCGGAAGCGACATACGCTTCAGGCAGCTCTTCAGCCATCGTGGACGGAATCATGAGCCTCTCAAGCTTCTCTTCCGACGACTTGTACGAGGACAACATCAAGACGCTCAA
>CAMHLH010000043.1 GCA_946185925.1 uncultured Treponema sp. | reverse complement strand
CAGCTTCTGTTATGAGCGAAAATGAATTCTAGACTCGTTCTAGTTTTCTTGGGGCCAAGTTTCGGGTGGGAAATTTGGCCCTTTTTCATGCAAAATTTTTCCTCCGCAGTCATCAATCAAGCCCACCTTAAAAATTCTATTGAAAATTATTACCACCAAAATTCAGTATTTATGATTTATAATGAAGTCGGATTCAATTTTTTTTGAACTGCCGAAAAAACGAATTTTTTTTCAGGAGGAAGAACGATGAAAAATTATTTTGACTTGAAAGGCCAGGTCGCCGTCGTGACAGGATGCTCCACAGGACTCGGAGTGCAGATGGCGAAGGCCCTTGCCAACCAGGGCGCGAAAATCGTGGCGATTGCCCGCAGAAAGGAGAAGATAGACGAAGTCGCGGCGGAAATCGCAAAGGATTTCGGAGTCGAGACACTCGCAATTCCGTGCGACATAACGGACACTGACAAAGTGAACGCGGCAATCGATGAAGTCGTCAAGAAATTCGGCCGAATCGACATCTTGATAAACAACGCGGGAACAGGCGCGGTCGCTCCGGCCGAGGACATCACCGACGAGCAGTTCAACGGAGAGCTGAACGTGGATTTGGGCGGAACCTTCAAGGTCGCGCGCGCGGTGGCGAAAAAGGCGATGATTCCAGCAAAATACGGAAGAATCATCAACATCGCGTCGATGTACGGTCTCGTGGGAAACAAGGTCGCCCCATGCTCACCGTACCACGCGGCAAAGGGAGGCGTCGTGAACCTCACGCGAGGACTCGCTTCCGAGTGGGGAAAGTACAACATCAACGTGAACGCGATTTGCCCGGGCTACTTCTACTCCCCTCTCACGAAGGAGACGCTCGACTCGGACTTCTTCCAGCAGAACGCGAAGACCATGATTCCGCTCAGCCGCTACGGCAACGAGGGAGAACTTGATTCAGCCGCAATCTTCCTCTCAAGCCCGGCATCGAGCTACGTCACAGGAGTGATTCTCCCGGTCGACGGCGGATACACGACGATGTAAACCCAAGAACCTGTTGTTCATTCAACAAAAAACTTAAAACCTGCCCAAAACGGGGGAATGTCCTCCAAAACGGGCAGGTTCTTTTTTTTCGTGCGGAAATCCACAAAAGCAAGCTATCTTCCACATTTTCCCTTCATTCAGATATTATTCTCATCATAAAAACGAAAAAGCGAGGTAAACAAATGAAAGTAATCCTTTTCAACGGCAGCAGGCGCGAAAACGGCTGCACATTCACGGCACTGAGCATCGTGGCGAAGGAGCTCGGAGAGAACGGAATCGATACGCAGATTGTGCATGTGGGAGAGAGAGCGGTAAACGGAGAAATCGACGCCCTCGTGGAGGAGTCGCTTGAGCTTCTGGACGGCGCGGACGGCGTGGTGCTCGGCTCTCCCGTCTACTACGCGTCCCCGAGCGGAGAAATGCTCTCCTTCCTCGACAGGCTCTACTGGAAGGGAGAGAACGTGCTCCGCTTCAAGCCGGTGGCGTGCGTCACGTCCGCAAGGCGCGCGGGAACGACAGCGGCCCTCGACGTCCTCAACAAGTACGCGACATACGTCCAGCAGCCGGTCGTGACTTCAAGGTACTGGAACATGGTGCACGGCTCGTCGCCGGAGGACGTCATGAAGGACGAAGAGGGAGTGCAGATAATGAAGACGCTCGGACGCAACATGGCGTGGATTTTGAAGAGCATAGAGGCAGGAAAGAAGGCCAGAGTCGCGCAGCTGGAAAAGGAGAAGAAGATTTTCACGAATTTCATACGCTGAAAAATCGCCCGCGAAAGCGAAGCGTAAAAGTGCGTTTAATTGATAAAAATTCACTTTTGAATTCATTAAAATCATTATAAAATTGGGGCATGTCTATTGACGACGAAACATTCTTCAGCGAAAACCTGACCAGCATAAACAAGATGGTCTCGAAGATATTGCTATTGATAATTCCTCTGCCGCTCTTCCTGATTGCGCTGTCGCATTTTGGAATTTTCAGCATATCCGACGTTTTCTCTTTCAGAATCTTCGTATTGGCCCTGATTTTCTATCTTGTCTTCCAGCTGCTGATAATGTCCAACATAAGGCCAAAAGTCACAATGGCAGTTGGACTTTTGGAGATAAACCTCTTCATCGCGGTCGTCGGCACGAACTCGAAAGTCGGGGTCTACATAACGTTCGGACTCGTCCCAATCATCAGCTGCCTCTACTATAATAGAAAACTGACGAACATAATCGGAATATTCAGCTACATCTTCATGGAAGTCTCGCTCTTCTTCAAATTCAAGAACGGAGCGGCCCTCTTCGACAACTCCACGGAAATGACGTTCTGGGGTTCGTACATACCGATTGCGGCGGGCTTCACTCTGGAATTCTTCTTCGTCCTGCTCACGGCGAATTTGATGTCGAAGCGCGGATTCGTCACGCTCAAGCACCTCCTCTCCCTCATCGACGACAGGAACGGCCTCATAGAGACACTCAGGGAGAAGCAGTCGAAACTCCACAACACGCAGGAGAAGATAATCGAATTCGTCACCCAGAGCCTGAAGAGCCACGACCTGCTCACCGGCTTCCACGTCGAGCACACCCAGACCTACGTCAGGATGATTGCGAAAAAGCTCAGGGCTCTCGGCTACTACAAGGACGAGCTCACCGATGAGACGATAAACCTCTACGCCGACGCGGCCTTCCTCCACGACATTGGAAAAATCCACACGCCGGAGGGAATCCTCAACAAGCCCGGAAAATTCACGGACGAGGAATTCGCCATAATGAAGCGGCACCCAAAGGACGGAGCCGACCTCATCAGAACATTGCCGATAATCGGGGACGGGGATTTCAACAACACGGCCTACGAGATAGCCCTGTACCACCACGAAAAATGGGACGGAAGCGGCTACCCGAGCGGCAAGGCGGGAGTTGACATTCCGCTTTGCGCCCGAATAATGGCCGCGGCGGACGTAATGGACGCGCTAATCAGCCTAAGGACCTACAAGAAGCCGATGTCCATAGAAAAGGCGATGATGATTTTCGAGGACTCGAAAGGCAGCCAGTTCGAACCGTGCATAGTCGACGCGGTAATCGCCTGCAAGGACGAAATAATGCGGAAGGACGCGGAATTCAAGGCGAAGGAAGCTATGGAATTCGACAGGGAAGTGACCGAAAAGCACCAGTACAACGAACTGCTGAAAATCCAGATTCTTGAAAAAGTGACAAGCGAATGCGAATCTCAGAATTTCAAGGAATACCTGGAAGGCAACCTCAAAAAGCTCAAAAGCGAATACGACGAAAAATACAACAGAAAAGAAGCCGACTGACCTACTCGGCAAGCAGATAGCAATCGAAACCGGCCTTCTTTAGTCTGGAGGCCATGGTTCCATTCTCGTCATCTTCCACATAGACCAAAAAATATTGGTTCCCGCTTGGCTTCGTCTCTTTCAAAATCTTCCCGGCAAAGCCCGCCTTCTTCAACTTCTTCACCAGCTGCATGGCGTTGTCCTCGTCCCTGAAATAGCCAATCTGCTGTTTCGGGCACTTTTTTCCAGGCGCGCAATTTTTTTCAACAGGCCCGCTCTTTTCCTCGGCAGAGACCGAATCGGAAGGAACGACATCGGCGGCCGCAGTCTCGGAGCGCGGGACGAAGTACCAGAAGGGAGTCGGAAGCAAGCCGACGCCGCCGGAAATGATTCCAGCCTCCATACTGCCGGGAAAGTCGCTCCTCAGCTTCTTTGAATACTCGCTGTCGCCCGTTATGTGGTACAAAGTCAAGAGAATTTGCGGATAGACGACTTTCATAGATTTTTGCGACAGATAGGATTTGAGAGCGGAAACAGTCTGCTTCGTGTCGGAAAAGGTCTCTGCCTTGCAGAGCGCGCTCCACTGGGTGTAGAGCTTGACATATGCCAAGATTTTTTCATCCTTGGAATTTTTCACCGCGGAATCGAGGTACTTGTCGGCGGAGGCGTAGTCGCCCACGGAAAGCGCGCAACGGACGGAATCGACGACAAGCTGCTCGGATGTTTTTTTGGGCACCCCCACGGCATTTCCCGCGTCGATGGAGGCTGCCGCCGCATACGACTTCTGGGCGTCCGCATACTGACCGAGCTGCTCCTGTACGCTTCCCATAAAAGCGTAGCCATAACGCCGCTCGGCGGACGACTTCATGTTCGGAACAGTCTTTCTCAGATATTCCAGCGACTCATCGAGAGTCCTGTACTGAGAAGCCTCGACCATCAAATTCTTTGCCGACAAATCCACGGAAGCGGCCTGAACTGCAAACATTGCACAAAAGGCAAAAAACAAGGCCGCAAAAAACTTGTTCTTCCTCATGAGTCAATGATAACTTAATTTCATGCAAGTTGCAAAAAAGGCAAAATCTTAGAACAGATTGGAAACGGATTCAACGAGTTCGACCAGATTGAGGGGCTTTTTGAAGAATTTCTTTGCGCCAAGCTCCATGACCCTGGCCTCCACGTCGGAATCCTCAAGGGCGGTCACAACGACAATCGACGGCTTTCCGTAAATCTCGCCCTCGTTTATCTTCTTGCAGAGACCGAATCCATCGACGCCCGGCAAATCCAAGTCGAGGATGAGGCAGTTCGGGTGCTTCTCCACCATGAGAGAGCCGGCCTCAAAGCCGTCGAACGCCTGAAAAATCGACAAACCGTCTATCTTCTTCTGGAGATACATCTTGATAACCGAATTCAGCCCCTTGTCGTCATCGACAATCAAAAGACTCTTCGCATCGAAGTGCTTCTCCTTGCACAAAGCCATCAAGGAATCGGGTATAGACATGCTTCTCTTGACCATGAACGTAACGAGGTCGTCAGGATAAACCCTGTACTGCTTTCCCGGTGTGGAAAACGCCTTGAGATATCCATTTTTTATCCAGTTTATGGCTGTCTGGTTCACAACTCCGCAAATCTTCGCAACTTCCATCGCGGAAAAAACCGATTTCTTGTCCTGCTCCATTGATTCTACCTAATTGAAAAACTAATAATTTTGTCTGTAATTTTAGAGATTTTTGAGATTTTAATCATCAACTTTATGTTTTCGCCAGTTTTTCTGTGCCTCACAGCCTTGGCGTATGCCTTCTCGCACATGTCCTCCTCTGTAATCCCGTTCGGATTATCGAGATTCGCTTCATCATCTGAGAAAAAATTCTCCACAACCTCGGCTGCTACAGTTTTTGAGACCCCCCTCGAAAGCAACTCCGAAAAAAGCCTTGTCCTTCCCTGATACTTCACAATACAATGCGACCGAATCCAAGCCGAAGCGAAGCGTCTGTCGCTCAGATAATTCTTGGACTCAAGCCTGTCCAATGCCAGCTCAACAGACTTTTTTGAAAAGCCCTTCTTCAAGAGCTTCGCCGAAAGGCCCGCCCTGCACTGCTCCGAGCGCGCAAGATAGTCCAAGGCCTTGCGCTCCGCCGAAAACGCGAATCCGGCCTGAACCACGTCGGCGGACTCCTCTTCGGAAAGGGAAAGGCACTCCCAACTGGCAGATGGAAGGCGAGAACGTATGTCGTCAATGTTTGCGACCTGCAGATAGCTTTTGCGGATAAAAAAAACAGACCCGTCAGAGGAAGTCAACTCAAGGATTTCGTCCGACGAAGTCTGTTCTATTTTTCTCAGCGATAGAATGTTCGAATCCTCAATCGAGCCGTCACCGACAGAATTGAAATTCGAACCCGAAACCGCTGAAGATTCGTTCGTGTCCTGCGAATCATCCGCATCGCCAGCCGCAGCTGAATGAAAAAAATCACGCTGCATGGCAAGGCGACAAAAGACTAACGCTTGCTGAACTGGAATCTGCGGCGAGCACCACGCTGACCGTACTTTTTGCGCTCGACCATGCGAGAGTCGCGTGTGAGGAATCCGTTTGCCTTGAGAGACGCGCGAACCTGCGGGTCAATCTGCAACAAAGCGCGGGCGATTCCATGGAGGCAAGCACCAGCCTGTCCCTTCACTCCGCCACCCTGAACGTTGATGAGGATGTCGTATTTGTTCTCGTAGTTTGTGACGAGCAATGGCTGATGAACGACTTTCACAGATGTCTCTGTTGGGAAGTATTCAGCAACGTCCTTGCCGTTCACAACGATTTTTCCTGAGCCTTCGCGAACGAAAACGCGAGCCACAGAAGTCTTTCTTCTACCTGTTCCGATTGCAATATTCTTCACTGCCATGATTCATTCTCCGTACGATTAAAGCTCAACAACTTTTGGATTCTGTGTTGCGTGTGGATGCTCAGCACCGGCGTAAACCCTGAGGTTGCCAGCGATTTTGCGTCCGAGTCTGTTGTTCGGCAACATACCGTTGATTGTGCGAATGAGAGGAGCAGTCGGCTTTCTCTCGATGAGTTTCTCGAAAGTGAATGTGCGAAGACCGCGGACGAAACCAGTGTAGTGGCGATAAAGCATATCTGTCTCTTTGTTTCCAGAAACAGCGACTTTGTCGGCGTTGATGATGATTACATAATCACCCATTTCCTGGTTAGGTGTGTAAGTTGGCTTTTCTTTTCCACGAAGAATCGCAGCGGCCTTTGCGGCAACACGTCCAAGAGGTTTGCCGGCTGCATCGATTACGTACCATTCGCGTTTCTGCTCAGCGTCTTTCAAAAAAATAGTTTTCATTTGTATATACCTTTGATTCTAAAAGTCTTCAGTTCTCATGGCTGCATCTTCCAAAGAACCGAAATATACGGGGACTTAAAAATATAAATCATTTGTAAATCATGGTCAATTGAATTTCGGGAGCTGAGCCCAAAATTCACAAGCCGGAGAGAAAGTCAAAAGGCAAATCACTTGTCGGCCTTCTTCGACTTCTCTTCCTTCTGCTTGTCGCTCTGCTCGGCCATCAAGGCTTCCTCTTCTTCGCGCTTGGCTTCGCGCTTGTCCCGTATGTCCGTGAAACCGAGCATTATGGCGACAGCGCCGACCAGCAAGGAAAGCACGGGGGCGGAGCCTTTCAGCGACTGTATGACGAACTCGCCCCACTCAAGGCCGAAACCGAAAAGTTCCTTTGGAAGACAAGCGAAAACCGCAAAAGCTATGAACAAAAGTCCTGCTATTATAGAAAACATAGGCAACCCCGTTTTTATTTTTTCAATGCTTGAATTTTAGTGCAATTCCGCCAGATTTTGAAGACTCAACAAGATTAAACCTGTCCGAAAACTTCAATTTCTGAACAAGACTATTAACATTCTATTAAAAAAGCGGGAAAAAGACCGACGAAACATTTTTGACCTGAGAATTTGGAGTTTTTGGACTCTTTTTACTTGACAATCGGTGATATTGAAATCATTTTTAGAACACAAACAGAAAATTCAAAATCAAGACAAACGAGGACACAAATTGAAAGGTTGCCAGATAAAAATAAATCATGTGAACAAGGAATTCGGTGACTTCGTCGCCTTGGACGACATCGACTTCACGATAAATTCCGGGGAATTCTTCACCCTGCTCGGACCTTCCGGCTGCGGAAAGACGACCCTGCTCAGAATCATCGCGGGATTCGAATACCCGGACGACGGAGCGGTTCTCTTCGACGACAAGAAAGTATCGAACCTGCCGCCGAACAAGAGGGAGTCGAACACGGTCTTCCAGAGCTACGCCCTCTTCCCGCACCTTTCGGTATACGAGAACATCGCTTTTCCGCTCAGGCTCAAACTCAAAAAGGAGACGAAGAACCCCCTCAAGAAGCTCTTCCCCGGAAAACTGCCCGACGAACTGGACAAAAAAGTCAGGGAATACGTCCACCTGGTGGAACTCGACCAGCACATCGACAAGCGACCGAGCCAGCTCTCAGGCGGACAGAGGCAGCGCGTCGCCATAGCCCGCGCCCTCATCAACGAACCGAAAGTGCTTCTTTTGGACGAACCGCTCTCCGCCCTCGACGCGAAGCTCCGCTCGAACCTCCTCGTGGAACTCGACCGCCTCCACGACAAAATCGGAATCACGTTCATCTTCGTCACGCACGACCAGTCGGAGGCCCTGGCGGTCTCTGACAGAATCGCGGTCATGAACAAGGGGCACGTCCTGCAGATAGGCACGCCGTTCGAGATTTACGAAAGCCCGGCCACCCACTTCGTCGCGGAATTCATCGGCGAGACGAACCTTTTCGAGGCGACCGTGCAGAAATGCGAGAGCTACAAGGTCGAGGGCAAGAGCGACATCGAGCACATGGTCACCCTGAACGTGCCCAAGCTCGGACTCCAGGCGCAGCTCAAGGGCGACACGCAGGCGACGAAGGAGGAGGACAAGAACATCCTCGTGACAGACTACGAGCACACGGACGAGGGGCAGAAAGTCACGTTCACGGTGCGCCCGGAGAAAATCAGAATCACGACGGAGGAGCCGGACACGCACGGAAGGAAGGACATCAACGTGTTCAGGGGAGTGGTCGAGGAGCCGGTCTACACGGGCTTCCAGTCGAAATTCTATGTGAAGCTCGAGAACGGCACGATTGTGAAGGTCTTCAAGCAGCACACGAACTATCTGGACGACGGACCGGAAATTCAATGGAAGGACACGGTCTACATCTCATGGTCGGCCGAGGACGGCTACATCGTAGAGGACATCGAGAAATGAAGGAAGAAATGACTGAGAAAATGAACGACGAAAGCTACAAACCGAGGAATCTGGGCCCGGTCTATTCATATCCGATGGGAATCTGGCTCACGATTTTCTTCATCGCGCCAATCGCCATAATCCTCGCCTACACTTTCCTCAAGAAGGGACTCTACGGCGGGGTCGAGATGGAATTCTCCATGAAGGCCATAAGGCAGATGATGAACCCCACATACGGAATGATTCTGCTGAGGACAATCTGGATATCGGCAATCTCGACGGTGATAACACTGCTCATCGCATTCCCCTGCGGATACGCGATGGCGAGAAGCTCACACCAGACGCTTCTGCTTTTTCTGGTGATTATCACATTTTGGACGAACAGCCTCATCCGCATCTTCGCGTGGAAGAGCATCCTCGGAAACGACGGCGCGCTCAACAGGCTGCTCATGAGCCTGCACATAACGGACGACTATATCCAGTTCCTCTACAACCAGAAGGCGATAATCCTCGTCTCGGTCTACATGTACATTCCATACGCGATTCTTCCGCTTTTCACGGCAATCGACAGGTTCGACTTCTCGCTTCTGGAGGCGGCGCGCGACCTTGGGGCGACGAAACTGCAATCGGTTCGGATGATTCTCGTTCCGAGCGTGAAGAGCGGCCTGATTTCGGCGCTCATCTTCACTTTCATACCGATTTTCGGAGCGTACTCGGTGCCGATGCTCGTCGGCGGAACGGACAGTTCGATGATTGGAAACATCATCGTGGACCAGATAATGATTACGAGGAACTGGCCTCTCGCCTGCGCATTCAGCCTGGTCATCACGCTCATAAGCCTCGCCGGCGTAATCTGGATGATAAAGGCCGGACGCAAAGACGAAAAACTGCATAAAAAGTAAAGCAAGGAAATCTGGAGAAGACAAATGGCAAGTCCGTACTACTGGCTAATCGAAAAAATCAACAAAAAATCCCCCAACACGGAAAACAGCCGCCACGCAAAGAAAAGCTGGCTCAAGCGCGTCCCGAAAATCACGTTCTCCAAAATCGTGCTTTTCCTCACGATTGTTTTCCTTTTCATTCCGCTCGTCATAATCGTCGCGGAATCCTTCCACTACAAGAACCCGGAAACGCTTGTGGAATCGAACATGTCCCTCCACTGGTACAGGGAGCTTCTGTTCGGCTCGGGCGAAGTCTGGGACGCGCTCTTCAACTCGATTGTCATAGCGGTGAGCTCAAGCGTCGTGGCGACGATTCTCGGAACTACAGCGTCGATTGGAATCAACTGGCACAAATTCGCGGGAAAATCCTACATCCAGACAATCAGCTTTCTTCCGATGGTCCTCCCGGAAGTCATAATCGGAGCGGCGACGGTCATCTTCTTCAGCGGAATAAAGCTCAAGCTCGGAATGTTCACGATTTTCGCGGCGCACACGACCTTCTGCCTCCCATTCGTCTACATGATGGTGAACGCGAGGCTCGACGAATTCGACCACGCACTGATTGAAGCCAGCTACGACCTTGGGGCGAACGAATTCGAGACGCTCACGAAAGTCACTGTGCCGGCGATAATGCCCGGAATCCTCTCCGGCTTCATGATGGCGATAACGATGTCGCTCGAAGATTTCGTCATAACGTTCTTCGTTTCGGGACCGGGAAGCACGACGCTGCCAATCTACATCTACTCGATGATAAGGTTCGGAGTTTCGCCGGTGATAAACGCCCTCAGCCTTGTGATGATAATAATGACATGCATAATCGCCTTCTTCCTCAGGAAGGGACTGAAGACGATTGCGGCTTCAAAATAAAACAACAGGAGATTGAAGAGAATGAAAATGAAAAGATTCCTTTTGGCATTCGCCCTGCTTGCGCTCACGCTCACGGCGGCCGTCTCCAAGCCGAAGAACAAGCTCTACGTCTACAACTGGTGCTACTACACGCCAATGGAAGTCATCAAGGAATTCGAAGAGAAGTTCGACTGCAAGGTCTACCTCTCCTACTACGAATCGAACGAGGAGATGTTCTCCAAGTTCATGTGCGGAGCCACGGGCTACGACATCGTGGTTCCGTCGCAGGACTACGTCTCCATAATGATAAAGCTCGGGATGCTCGACAAGCTCGACCACTCGAAAATCCCGAACGCCAAGTACATCAACCCCGACCTCCAGAAGAAAATCGACTACGACCCGAATATGGACTACGGAATCCCCTACTACTTCGGAGCGGCGGGAATCTCCGTGAACAAGAAGAAGCTCAAGGACTACCCGAGGGACTGGAGCATCTTCGAGAAAAAAGAGCTCAAGGGCAGGATGACGATGATGGACGACATGAGGGAAGTCATGGGGGCCGCGCTCGTGCACCTGGGCTACGACGTGAACTCTGTGGACGAGAAGCAGCTTGAGGAGGCCAGGCAGCTGGTCGGAAAGAAATGGAAGCCGAACCTGGCGAAATTCGACGCGGGAAGCTTCGGAAAGGCGTTCGCGACCGGGGATTTCCTCGTCTGCCACGGATACGTGGAAGTCGTGGCGGGAGAGCTTGAGCCGGACGAAATCGCCGACACGCTCGACTTCTTCATCCCGGAAGAGGGAGGCGCGAGCTACATGGACAGCCTCTGCATAATGAAGGACGCCCCCCACAAGGAACTCGCGCACGCGTTCATCAACTTCATACAGGAGCCTCGGAACTACGCGAAATTCCTCGACTACTTCCAGTTCCCGAACTATGTGAACACGGAGGCGGACAAATTCAGGACGACGAAGCCCCTCTACGACGCAAAGGAGATGGAGAACTGCACGCTCAAGAACGATTTGGGAGAAAACCTTGAAAAGTTCAACGAATACTGGGAAAAAGTCAGGTTCGTGGACTGATTTTTCAACGCAAAGAATAAAACTGGTGGAATAAGCTCTATGTTCAATTCTGATTTCAAAAACGTCCTCGACAAAATCTCTCTTCCAATCCTTGTAGCCGAGCCGATTTTTTCGGACGAGGAAAAGACAAAGATAGACGACTTCCTCATTCATTTTGTGAACGAGTCCTTTTCGCAGACTTTCTACAACCTCACAAGATGCGGTGGAACGCTCTCTGATTTCGCATCGAAGACGACCCTCGACATAGAATGGCACTCGTGGGGCATAGACGTCCTGAAATCGGGCGAATCGATAGAGAAAACGTTCTATTCGATATTCTACTCGCACTGGTACAAGGTCGCGGTGGACAGGATAAACGACAGGCTCGTCTGCGCCACATTCACGAACGTGGACGAGGACAAGAGGCACGAGGCGGAGCTTGAGGACAAGAACAGGAAGCTCGAAGCCATGAAGGACGAGCTCTCGCTTTCGAGGGAGACGCTCAAGGAGAACCTGGACAGAATCAACAGGCTCAACGAGAAGCTTGAGTACAACGCCTACCACGACATGCTGACGGGACTCTTCGGAAGGTCGAAATTCGAAGAGGACTTCAAGGAGTGCATCGAAAAATCGAAGGGGACGAACAACAAATTCGGAATCATGCTGGCCGACATCGACAACATGAAGATAGTGAACGACTCCCTTGGCCACAAAAAAGGCGACGAAATCATAAAAAAATCGTCCGAGCTGCTCAAGAAAATCGAAAGCGACGACATCCGCTTCTACCGATTCGGAAGCGACGAGTTCATAGCATTGATGGACCACATAGATTCGCACGACACGATGCTGAACATGGGAGACCTTGTGCTGGAGATTTTCAACTCTGAGGGAATAGAATTCTCGGCGGGAATTTCAGTCTACCCAGACGACGGAACGGAAAGCGAGGAGCTGGTCCGCTACGCCGACATGGCAATGTACAACATGAAGCGGAACGGCAAGAACAACGTAGGCTTCTTCAAGTCCGTGATGAAGGAGCGGTTCATGCAGAAGCTCGTCATCCAGAACAAGCTGAGCGAAGCGTTCGGCCCCAACGCGTTCAAGAGGGGCTTCCAGCAGGTC
>CAMHLH010000042.1 GCA_946185925.1 uncultured Treponema sp. | reverse complement strand
ATACGTGGAGTCTTCCTTATCTTATTTTCTCTAGCTTGCTTTTGGCTATTCACAACACGATTCAAAATTGAGTCGTGTTGTGTTGCCTAGTGTGTAACAGAGGGAATCTTTCTTTGTTCATTATTTATCATTTCTTAAAACAAACAAAAAGAGGTAGAAAAATGAAAAAAATGCTTTTGTCGTTGTTGTTTTGCGCCGCATCCGCCGTGTCCGTTTTCGCCGGTGAGGAGGACTGGGACAAGTCGCTTGGATTCGGAATGGGCGCGTCGATTTTCAAGAGCGGCTTCGAGTATGAGTCGGATGCTGGAAATTTGGACGGGGAATTGAAGGGCTTCACATACGATTTTGCGAACGTGGAAGTCAGGCTCGCGAACAAGAACAACAATTTTTCGTTCCTGGCGGGATTTTCAGCGGGACTTCTCTTCCCGACGTTGAACTTGGACGGGGAATGTGTGAGCGACAAGCTCGACGACCCGTTCGGGCTGAGGTTCGGCTTGGAGCTTGGTTTTGGCTACAGGTTCGCCTGCACGGAAAAACTTTCCGTCACGCCGAGCCTCGTCTTGGGGACGCAGTTCCTGCGGACGGGCGAGCGTTATTCAAGCAACAGCGACGAGGGCGTGAGCGTCGCGACCGGCGAACTCAATCTTGGTCTTGACCTGCTCGTGGACTACCGCCTGAACGAAAAGTGGAGCGTCTTCTTCGCCACGACCGCCGGCGTGAACATGTTCGGCTACTGCAAATACGAGGATTACACCGAGTACGCCCACAACTTCATTGTGGACTACCGTGAGTGCGACACCGATTTCGGAGGACTCTACGTTTCTCCGCGCATCGGTCTTTCGTTCCATTATTGATTCCGTTGATATTGAAAAATGCCGCCTTTGAATGTATATTTTATGCAATTTAATTGCATAAAATATGGAGGCGGACAAATGTCAAAGTCGCTTGTCATCTATTATTCCCTTGAGGGAAACGTCGAATTCGTCGCGAAAGAACTTGCGGAAGAGCTTGGAGCGGACACTTTCCGTGTCGAGACCGTGAAGGACTATCCCAAAAAAGGGCTTTTCAAGTATTTCCACGGCGGAAAGGATGTCGTGTTCAACACTCTTCCCGAACTTAAAAGCGCAATTCCTGATGTGAGTTCCTATGAGCTAATCGTAATCGGGACTCCTGTGTGGGCGAGCAGGCCGGCCGCTCCTTTGAACACGGTTTTCGCTTCTGTGGATTTTTCCGGAAAGAAAGTCGCGGCGTTCTGCTCAAGCGCGTCCGGCGTCGAAGGAAAAACTTTCGAGGTGATTGCCGAGAAGGCGAGGGGAGTTCAGTCGCTCTGCGCTTCGATGTCGCTCAAGAACCCAATCAAGAACGCAGAAGCCGCCAAGGCTGAGATAAAGGCGTTCGCTGAAAAAATCCGCCAGTAAAAAATTTTCTGTGTGCTATAATCTCTTTTCATGAAGAGATTGTTTTCTATTGCATTTTTTCTTTTTGTCGCGGCTTTCGCTTTTTCCGAGCGGGTCACATTCTACACGGGTCTTTCGCTCGGAGCGACCCCCGATATGCCCATCAACATGGACCCGTTCGTTCCTGTGAACTACGCCCTCTCTGGCGGAAGCTGCTCCGTATCGTCCATAAGCAAGGCGAACGGAATGTGGAAGATGTCGGTCGTGGTGGTTTCAAAAGAGACCGCGATGCCGCTTACATACGACTATTACTTGGACGCGGGGACGAAGATTTTCATGAGGCGGCTCATAATGCCGAGGCAGACGCTTTTGCTCAAGCTCGTCTCAATCGACTGGAACCGCGCCACGTTCGATGTGGAGCCTGTGCAATAGTACTGGATGTAGTCGCTGAAACAAGCTTCCAGCGGGAACCTACCCATGAAAACGGCTGTACCGCTTCGCGGTGGCAGAATGCTTTCATGGGTAGAACCCCGCTTCCGCTTGTTTCAACCACTTCCCAATGAAAACTTGACTTTCATTTTAACGGGCAAAAGCCTGTTCTGTTAGAAGTCTGCGAGCTTTGGTGCGCGCGGGTATGGAATCACGTCGCGGATGTTCTGCATTCCTGTCACATAGAGAAGGAGACGCTCGAATCCGAGTCCGAATCCTGAGTGCGGCACTGTTCCGAACTTTCTCAAGTCGAGGTACCAAGAGTAGTCCTCAGGCTTCAATCCAAGTTCCTTGATTCTGTTCAAGAGCTTGTCGTAGTCCTCTTCCCTTTCAGAACCGCCGATGATTTCTCCGAGTCCCGGAACCAAGACGTCAACGGCCTTCACGGTCTTTCCGTCGTCGTTGGCTTTCATGTAGAAGGCCTTTATCTCTTTCGGGTAGTTGTAGACCATGACAGGGCACTTGTAGATTTTCTCCGTGAGGTATCGCTCGTGCTCTGTGGCGAGGTCGCAGCCCCAGTACGGCTTGAACTCGAACTCGTCGGCGTGCTTCTCAAGCTCGGCAACAGCTTCCGTGTAGGAAACGCGCTTGAAAGGTGTCTCCACGACGTGCTTGAGCGTGTCGATGACTCCCGGCTGGATTCTCTTGTTGAAGAATTCCATGTCGGCGGCGCACTTCGTCAATGCCCAGTTCAAGAGATATTTGATGAACTCTTCCTGGATGTCCATGTCGTCTTCCAAATCGTAGAACGCCATCTCTGGCTCGCACATCCAGAATTCCGCCAAGTGCCTGGTCGTGTTGGAGTTTTCGGCGCGGAAAGTCGGTCCGAACGTGTAGACGCGTCCGAGCGCGGTCGCGAGCGTCTCCGCCTCAAGCTGGCCGGAAACTGTGAGGGACGCCTTCTTTCCGAAGAAGTCCTTGTTGTAGTTCACGAGTTTTTCCGCGTCCTCTTTCTTCATTCCCGCCGCGCCCTTTTCGATTGCGATTTCGGCGAGTTTCTCCATTGAGAGCGTCGTTATCTGGAACATCTCGCCCGCGCCTTCGCAGTCCGAGCATGTGATTTCCGGTGTGTTGATGTAGTAGAATCCCTTCTCCTGGAAGAACGAATGCAGGGCGAAAGCCATCTGGCTTCTCATTCTGAACACCGCTCCGAAAGTGTTCGTCCTTGCTCTCAAGTGCGCGTTCTCGCGGAGGAATTCCATCGACGCGGCCTTCTTCTGAATCGGGTAGTCGCTCGGGCATTTTCCCAGGACGACAAGCGTCTCGATGTTCACTTCCACCGCCTGTCCAGAAGCCGGAGACTCGATGAGCTTTCCAGTGGCTTTCACAGATGCGCCTGTCGAAATGTCGGATATTGCTTTTTCGATGTTTTCGGCATTCGATGGTGTGGCTGGATTCGACCTGTCGAATGTCAGCTGTATGTTTGCGAAACAAGAACCGTCGTTCACCTGGACGAAAACAAGGTTCTTCGAGTCGCGGATTGTGCGTACCCATCCGCAGACTGTGACCGTCCTTCCGTCTGGTGCGGAAGTCAAAATGTCTTTGATAAGTTCTGTTTTCATAATTCGATGATTTTATCATATAAAAAGTCGGTATTCAATTTGGAGATTTTTGAGATTCTGTAAATTCCCGAAAAATTGCTGAAAAGCTGGTGCAATCAATCTTTTAAAAGTGAAAAAAATCAGTTATTCTTCAAATATTATTTCCTTGCAGTCTTTTCAGAGGTTTTTATGACAGAGATGATTCGCATACTTTTTGTGTGCCAAAAAAATGTGACGCTTTCTCCAATGGCGGTTCAGATATTTTCCAACATGCTGAGGAAGAAGAAGATTTCGAACCACTTCAAAGTCGACTCTGCCGCTGTTCTTGATGACGCGAAAATCGGGCTTCCGATGGACGACGGCGCGAAGAATATCCTCTCCCGTGCCGGCATCGCCGCCGGAAACCACACGTCCGTCCGGCTGACGGCCGATGTCGCCGAAAAGTACGACTGGATTGTCTGCATGACGGAATTCGGCAGGCGCAAGTGCTTCGACATTTTCAAGGGGAACGCCGTCTATGTCACTCCGGCCGATGTGAAGCGCGTCTTCAAGACCGACCCTGCGTCCCCGATATCGCTCGACGGCATGATAAAGCCCAGAATCTGCTGTCTCATGGATTTCACGGGCTTTTCCCGCGACGTCATGGATCCGGAAACGACCGGCGACTACAGGATGGCCTTCAACGAGCTTACGTTGGGCTGCTCTTCGCTTTTAGCCCTGTCTTCCTTCGGCCACTGATTCCGCTTTCAGTTCGCTTTCTTCTCCGTTCGGAATGTTCTCCAGGCCTTCAAGCTCTGGTTTTTCGCTCGGAGGATTCTCGTCCTCCGGCTTTTCGTCTGGCGGATTTTCGCCTTCATCCTCTCCGCTTTTTTGCACGGGCTTTTCAACGAGGCTGAGCGTGCCCTTCATCCGCAGAATTCCGTCTTTTTCCCAGATTTTCAGTTTTCCGGCGTAGACTTTATCCGCGTTGTCATCGAACGTGTCGTTCTCGAAACCGTCGCTTTCAATTTCCGCTGGTTCCGCTTCTGTTTTTTCGATGTTGATTTTCTGCCTGTCAGGATTGTTTTCCTGCCCTTTTTCCATTCCGCCTTTCTTTTGGCCGCCTGCCTTGGCGGATTTTTCATCTGTCTCTTCTTTTGATTTTTCAGCCGCTTCTTCTTTCTTCAGTTTTATTTTGAACGAGTTGAAGATTTCCCCGTTCTTCTCTTTCTGGAAGTTGACGAAGGCTTTTCCCTTTTCGTCCGTCTGGATTTTGTACGAGTTGCCCCTGTGCTCGAATGTCATGGTGATTTTTTTTGGATTCTCACCGTCTTTTTCGATTTTGAGCGAGTCCTGCCCTATGAACCTGAAGTCGGAGACTGGAAAGAGGAGCAAGGCCCTCAGTCCCTTCGGCATGATTTTCTTGTTCGATTTGTCCAGGTAGATTGTCGATGTGAGTTTTGTCGAGTGCTTTTTTGAGGCCCCTGAAATTGCGTCGTAGCCGTCTTTCGTCTTCGTGGATGTCGTTGTGGTTCCGCTTGTCGTGGTCAGGCTTGTGTTCAGGAAATTTTTGGGGTCTTCATTGTTCAGGTTCAGCCTCATGTCGATTTTGAGCGAGTCGGAAAAAACTCCGCTTGAGAGGGTGAGCATTGCCGCCGTCAAAAAAAGGATTCTTGTTTTTCTCATATCTTCTTCAATATCCCTATGGAAAGGCACGCTATGAACACTGCCGCGTTCACTATTACTATTGTCGCACCGCTCGCGCTTCCGAGACTCCATGAGAGGGCAAGTCCTGTGACGCACGAGAAGAGCGATATCGCGACTGAGAACAGCGTGTAGTGTTTCGAGTCCCTTGAAATCATTCTGCTGGATGCCGCCGGAAGGACGAGCAGGCTGTTTATGACCAAAAGGCCCGTCCACCTTATTGAAATCGTGACGATTGCGGCCGTCAAAAGCGCGAACGCGAGTTCCACTGCGAACGTCCTGATTCCGCGGCTCCGGGCGAACATTGGATGGATGTTGGTCAGGAGCAGCTTGTTGTAGAGGATTGCGAATGCCGCGACAAGAACGACAAGCGCGACCAGAAGCTGGATTATCTCGGCTGGGGCTATGCTCAGTATGTCGCCGACGAGGTAGCGCTGGTATTTTGAGAAATTTCCAGTCGCGCTCAGGAGCATTATTCCCAGGGCGACCGATGTGGAAGAGAACACTCCGATGATTGTGTCCGCGCTTGTCTTTCCCTTGAATTTTACGGCTATTATCGCCGCCCCCAAAAGCAGGGAGAAGCCGACCATTGCGATTGCCGGCTCCTTTATGCCGAGCAGGACTCCAATCGCTATTCCCGTGAGCGCGGAATGCCCGATTGCGTCCGAGAAGAACGCCATCTGGTTGGAGACGACGACGCTTCCGAGCAGGCCGAAAAGAGGCGCGGCGAGCAGTACTGCCATGAAAGCGTTTTTCATGAAGGTCGGCTCAAGCCAAGAGAAGGGTAGAATCGTCGAAATTATCGTGTACAAGGTCTGCATTTATATTTGTATTCTTCCAAATGTCTCTATGAATTTTTCGTCCCGGTAGACTTCCTCCGGGCTGCCCTCCGCGGCGATTCCCCTGTCGATGAGGACAACTTTGTCGGCGTGCTCGGCCACCAAATCGAGGTCGTGGCTGACCAGGAGGATTGTTATGTCGAAGTCGTGCCTCAGCTGAGAGACCAGATTGTAGAAGTCCTTGAGGCCGTTCCTGTCCACCCCGGAAACAGGCTCGTCGAGAATCAGTATGTCTGGCAGTGGATTCAGGGCAAGGGCCAGCATGACCCTCTGGATTTCTCCGCCCGAAAGGTCCCCGGCTTTTTTTTCGGCCAAGTGGTCGGCCTTTGTCGTGGAAAGTATCTTTTTTATCCTCTCCGTGTCCTTTTTCCGCCTCGGAAGCCAGACCGGGTAGCTTGATACGCAGCTCTGCACCAAATCCGCGACCGAGACTGGGCTGCCCTGGGCGATTGTGAGTTTTTGGGGAACGTAGCCGAAGACCGGCTTCCGTCTGGTCTTTATCTTGATTCCGCTTGGAGACATTCCCCTTTCGTAGGTTATCGTCCCCGTGTGCGGCATCTCGTCCAGGACTGCCTTGAGGAATGTCGTCTTTCCCGCTCCGTTCCGCCCGACTATCGCCGTGAGTTCCCCGCACATTATCTCGAGGTTCACGTCGTTGAGGATTTTCTCCCCGTTCGACTTCACGCTCAGGTGCTCGATTCGTGTGAGGCAGACGTGGGGATATATTGTCGGGTGGTGCAGGTTCAGTCTCATTTTGCCTCTTCTGTCCGTGGAAGTGCCTTCTCAAGCACTTCAAGATTCTTCTTCATCGCCTTGATGTAGGAATCCTTGTCGAGTTCTCCCGTCACGCACGGGTCGAGTTCGTAGACCGCGCTTCCGGTCTCGCTCGCTATGACTTTCGCCGACGAGCTTGAATACTGCGGCTCGGCGAAAAGTGGAATCTTGTTCCCTGTCTTCTCGTTCTCCGCCTTTATGGCTTCGATTGTCTCGTTTAGCTCCTTTGGGCTTGGGGCTGTTCCCGGCTCCCGCTCAACCACGCTTGCGATTTCAAGGCCGAATTCCGCAGCGAAATATGGGAAGGCCTCGTGGAATGTGATGATTTTCGCACCCCGGCTTGGCAGCAGCTTCTCTGTCATCTCGTCCTTGAGGGCTTCGAGTTTCGCGATGTATTTTTCAGCGTTGCCGGCGTAAATCTCCGCGTTCTTCTCGTCCAGTTCGCAGAGTGCCTGGCTTATCGCGTTGACTTCGTAAATCGCGCCCGTGAGCGAAACCCAGATGTGCGGATTGTCGTCGGTCACGATGAAGTCCTTCCCCGCGACTATGGTCTTTTCCTGCTTCGCCTCGAAAACCTTGTCAAGGAAGTCCTCCATTCCAAGCCCGTTCACCACGATGATGTCGGATTCTTCTATTGATTGCATGTCCTTGGTGGTGAGCTGGTAGTCGTGGAGGCAGCCCGTGTCGCTTGGAGCTAGCATTCCGACTTCCACGTCGGCTCCTTCGGTGATGTTCAGGAGCATGATGTAGAGCGGGTAGAAGCTCGCCGTTATCGTCGTCTTTCCTCTCGATTTTTTTTCGTTGCATGAAAGAATCGAAAGCGAGAGCGAGGCGAGGAGAACAATCCCCGCCTTTTTGAAAATATTTCTGAATGTAAACATGATGGAAAGATAATAAATCAAAAACAAAAATTAGTAATTGATTTTAGCGAACTTGAAAAAAGTTCATGCTTTCTAGTCTGCCCCCTGCTTCTTTCCCATTCCGACGCTCTCTTTCGGCTCGAAGATTTCCTTGAGCGTCCTCCAGCCCAAGACCGCGCATTTCACCCTGGCGGGCATGTGGGCTATGTCCTGCAGCGCGCCCGCTTCGTCGAGTTCCTCAATCTGTTCTTGGCTGGCGGTGCCTTTTATCATTCCCATGAAGATTTCGGCGAGGTGCAGGGCCTCTTCCTTCTGTTTTCCGATTATCAAGTCGAGCATCATGTCGCACGATGCCTGTGATATCGCGCAGCCGGAGCCTGTGAATCCTCCGTCCACGATTTTGTCGTCTTCCGTCTTCAAAAAAAGCGTGATGTTGTCTCCGCAGCTCGGGTTCACGCCGTTCAGCTCGATTGTGGCTCCGGCGACCGCGTTCTTGTGCTCCGGATTGATGTTGTGTTCGTTCAGTATCTCTCTGTAAAGCTCTTTAGTGTCCATGATTCGAATGTTAATGAATGGGGAGAATTTTTTAAAGGCTGTTCTTTTTCGTTGATATGCTAAAAATCTGGAATATAATGGAAAGTAGGTTTAATTTCCAATTAAATTTATTTAATAGCTTGCTTAAGGATGTTATAAACTATGTCGAATCGAAAAACTTCTTCATCGCAAAAGAAAAATGAAAAGTCGAAGTCCAGTCTTATCTTTCGGCTTTTCGGCAGCATCGGTCTTCTTGTGATTGTGGTCAACTGCCTTCAGGTGCTGTTCGTTTCTTCCTCAACAAAAAAGCAGTCTGTCGAGGAGGAAATCGCTAACCTTGAACTTTTGGGCGACACCATCGTGGACGGCATAGAGAACAGGCTCCACGCTTATCAGGAAGCCGTGGATTTCTATGTGAAGTCCGACGTCGCCGAACTGGGTGATGTCTCCGCTTTCGCTGATTGGCTTTTGACTAAGGAGTCGGACAGGGACGACGATTTCGACTATGTGATGGTCGCGGGTCCTGACGGTGTTTCCTACAGCGACATCGGCGTCAGCTCGCAGATTGGCACGAGGCCGTATTTCAAGGCCATTATGTACGAGGGAAAGGACAAGTTCATCGGGGACCCGGTCATTTCAAAGACGACGGGAGAGCCCGTATTGCATATAGCCCGCGCGCTGAAGTCGAACGGAAAGACATTTGCGGTTGTCGCCGCCGTCGTGAACATCAAGAACCTTGATTCGGCTGTGAATTCCGTCAAGATTGGTGCTGGCGGCTACGCCTTCCTCCTCGCGAGCGACGGTTTGTGCATCTCCCACCCGAATCAGGATTTCGTGATGAAGAGCAATTTCGTGACGACTCCGATTGCAGGCCACGAGGATTTCGCCACGGTAGCGAGCAAGATAATCTCTAAGGAGCGCGGAGTGGCGTGGGTCAAATCGCTTGTCAAAGGAAAGGACTTGATTATCTACAGGGGATTCGATTCGACCGACTGGGGCTTCGCCCTGTCTGTTCCGGCCAATCAGGTCTACAATTTGGCCAACAAGATTTCCGCCCAGATGGGAGCGTTCTCGTTTGCCGCCATCGTCCTTCTTGTGGTTGTCGGCGGCCTTCTCATGGTGGTTTCGCTCAAGCCTCTGAAAGTCGTGGAGAAGGCGATTGTTGGAATCGCGTCCGGCAACGCCGACCTCACGCAGAGGATTGAAATCAACTCGAACAACGAGATTGGAAGCGTAGTTATGGGCTTCAACAGTTTCATAGAGAAGCTGCAGGCTATAATACGGGACGTGAAGTCCTCAAAAGAGGAGCTTGGCGTGGCCGGCGAGGACATGAGCGCGACTGCGAGCGACACTGCGAGCGCGATTACGCAGATTATCGCGAACATCGAGAGCGTCCGCCACCAGATTGTCAACCAGAGCTCAAGCGTTGAGGAGACCGCGGGCGCCGTCAACCAGATTGCATCGAACATCGAGTCGCTCGAGCACATGATTGAGAACCAGACGTCCGGCATTTCCCAGGCTTCGGCGGCTGTCGAGCAGATGATTGGAAACATCAGCAGCGTGAACCAGTCCGTCGACAAGATGGCGGATTCCTTCGAGGAGCTTCAGAGCAACGCGAACACGGGATTCTCGAAGCAGCAGGATGTGAACGAGAGAATCAACCAAATCGAGCAGCAGTCGGCCATGCTTCAGGAAGCCAACACCGTTATTCAGGCGATTGCGGAGCAGACGAACCTCCTTGCCATGAACGCCGCCATCGAGGCCGCCCACGCGGGAGAGGCCGGAAAGGGATTCAGCGTTGTCGCCGACGAAATCAGGAAGCTTTCGGAGACTTCGAGCCAGCAGTCCAAGACGATTGGGGACCAGCTCAACAACATCAGGAATTCGATTTCGAGCGTGGTTTCGGCTTCGCAGGATTCGAGCGCGGCCTTCGAGATGGTTTCCAGGAAGATTCACGACACCGACCAGCTCGTCACCCAGATAAAGAGCGCGATGGACGAGCAGAACGAGGGCTCAAGGCAGATTAGCACGGCCCTCCACTCCATGAACGACAGCTCAATGGAGGTCAGGAACGCTTCCGCCGAGATGAGCGAGGGAAACAGGGCGATTCTTGAGGAGGTCAGGAGACTGCAGGATGCGACTTCGATAATGAAGGACAGCATGGACGAGATGCAGCAGGGGGCGACGAAGATAAACGAGACGGGGGCTGCCTTGAGCGGAATCTCCCATAAAGTCCAGGAGTCAATCGAGAAAATCGGCGTCCAGATAGACCAGTTCAAGGTCTGATTTTTCAAGGCTTTCGCCGACAAAAAAAAGGGAATGCCCGAGCTTCCGCAATGCAGCGAGGTGCTGGGCATTCCCTTTTTTCTGTTTATTGAATCCGTTTGGAGCTTATTCCTGGGATGTCAACTCCTTGTAGTACTCCGTGTAGTCCTTCCTTCCGTCCTTCGTGAAGGCGATGGCGGTTCTCGGGTGCTGGTTCAGGAGTCCGGTGAGGAGGTACTGGACGTCGTAGCCCCACTTCACGCCCGCATCCTTCATCGGCCTCATGTGCTTTTCGATGAAGTCGAGGGCTGGGTAGATGTTGTACTTCGGGTTCTTCAAGAATCCGAGGAGAAGCTCCATCGCGCAGTTTCCGGCACCGCGTCCCATCTCGGCGTATGTCGCGTCGAGGTAGTCGACTCCGTCTCCGCACGCCTCGATTGTGTTCGCGAACGCGAGCTGCTGGTTGTTGTGCGCGTGGATTCCGATTTTCTTGTTGTACTTGGCACCGAATTCGCAGTATGTGTCGGCGATTCTCTGCATCTGCTCAGGGTAGATTGAGCCGTAAGAGTCCACGATGTAAATCATGTCGACAGGCGATTTTCCGATGATGTCCAGCGCCGCCCTCACGTCTCCGTCCTGCGCCGCCGAGATAGCCATGATGTTGCATGAAGTCTCGTATCCCTTGTTGTGCGCGTCCTCAATCATGTCGATTGCTCCCGGAATCTGGTGGACGTAGGTCGCGACGCGGATGAGGTCGACCGGCGACTCCGCTTTCGGGCGGATGTCTTCTTTGTATTTTGTGCGTCCGACATCGGCCATGACCGCGATTTTCAAGTCCGTGTCGTTGTCGCCGACAATCGAGCGGATGTAGTCGTCGTCCGAGAATTTGCTTGGACCGAACTTGTTCACGTCGAACATGTCCTTGTCCGCCTTGTAGCCGAATTCCATGTAGTCGACACCGGCTTTCACGTTCGTCTCGTACAGAGCCTTCGCGAACCCTTCCGGAAAATAGAAATCATTCACAAGTCCGCCGTCCCTGAGCGTTGCGTCCACGACTTTGATGTCCTTCCTGTAGTCGATGAGTTTTGAAATCTCTTTCATGTTAGTCCTCTTTGTGTCGTTGTTTTTGGTATTCGTTTCTTCGGCACTGTTTTTTGGTGAAATCGAACCAATCTCCTTGAAAAGTTCGTCCTTGTTCTTGTAGTAGTGGTAGATGTTCGCGGCGGTGATTCCGCACCTCTCGGCGATGTCGCGCATTCCGATTTGTGAAGGATTTTTTTCTTTCATAAGTTCCGCAACTGCCGTTTTGATTTTAGCGGCGATTTGGGCGTTCGGTTTTCGCAATTTTTCATCTCCATGTTTGCAAGATGTTGTTAATTTAACGATTGTTTACTTTTGAGTCAAGCGTTTTTTCAAAATTGAACAAAAAAAACGGGTGTTCACTTTTTATTGAACACCCGTTTGCTGCTTTTTCGGTCTGTTTATTTTTCAGTTTTCCGTCAATCCTTGAAGCCCGCCCATTTCCTTACGAGCGGAAGCTTTGACAGGAGATAGTCGACTTCCTCCTCCGTGTTGTAGAGGTAGAGGGAGGCTCGGGCCGATGCCTGTATGCCGAGGTACTGCTGCAAAGGCTGCGCGCAGTGGTGGCCGGCGCGTATCGCAATCTTCTCGTCCGAGAGGAGTGTCGCGATGTCGTGCGGATGCACGCCGTCGATTGTGAACGTGACGATTCCGCACCGCTTGCGTCCGTCCTTGCCGCCGACAATGTGGAAGTGCGGAATCTTTTTGATTCCCTCAAGCAGCTTCTCCGCGAGGTCGTTGTCGTGCTTCTCGATGTTCGTAAGCCCCACCGACTGTATGTAGTCGATTGCGGCCGCCATTCCCACGGCGTCTCCCGCGCTCACGGTTCCGGCCTCGAATTTGTGCGGCACCTCCGCCCATGTCGCGCTTGTCTCCGTGACGTACTCTATCATCTCTCCACCCCTCAAAAACGGCGGCATCGCCTCAAGAAGCTCTTTCCTTCCGTAGACGGCTCCGATTCCCATCGGCCCGCAGAGCTTGTGTCCGCTCAACGCAAGGAAGTCCGCGCCCAAGTCCTGCACGTCCACTTTGATGTGCGGGGTGGACTGCGCTCCGTCCACGACCATGACGGCTCCGTTCTTGTGCGCGATTTCGGCT
>CAMHLH010000041.1 GCA_946185925.1 uncultured Treponema sp. | reverse complement strand
TGAAAAACACCAAACATCGCAAGCGATGTTAACGCCACCGCGAAGCGGTACTGCCGTTTTTCAATCAGGGTTCCCGCTGGGAGCTTGTCTCGACAACTACAATAGGCACAAACTCGGCGTTCGGCTATTTCTTGGTTGTTTCCGCTTTTTCAGCATCCGATTTCTTTATGAGCTTGTCGATGATGTTCCTGTTGTCGAGGAGGTCGCTCAAGCCCTGGTCGTGGTGGATTCTCGTGATTACGTTCGCGAAGAGTCCAGAAACGTTCGTGGAGATGAACCATTCCTTGTCCGCCAAGTTCGAGTGGTAGACCGCGTTCGTTCCGATGACCCTGTAGAAGAGGCCTTCCTTGTAGGCCTGGTCGAAAAGTTCCATGGCGTTTCCTGTGAAGAACGGAAGCGAGATTGCCGCGATGACTTTCGTGGCTCCTTCAAGAATCCCATCGCCTTCAAGAGCGTTCCGCCCGTTCCGAGCATGTCGTCGGCGAGGAAGGCAACCTTGCCCTTGACGTCGCCCAAGAGCTTTATTGACTTGATGTTCGTGTTCTTCGCATCCTGAGTGACCACCGAGTAGTCCCTTTCCTTGTAAATCATAGCGAGCGGCACCTTGAGACCTGATGCGTAGAACTTGTTCCTGTCGATGGCGCCTGTGTCGGGAGAGACCACGACCAAGTCCTCCTTGTTCGGGCCTGAAAGATTGACGACCTTCGTCAACTCCCTGATTATCTGGTATGAGGCGTGGAGATTGTCCAAATATGTCGTGTTGAACGCGTTGACGATTTCCCTTGAGTGGATGTCGAGAGTGATGACGCGTGTGACACCCTTCATCTCGTAGATGTGGCTCAAAAGGGAGGCTGTGAGTCCCTCGCGGGTCTTCTTCTTGTGCTGCCTTGCGTATGGGAATGCCGGCACGACGAGCGTTATGGACTTCGCACCCGCCTGCTGGACAGCGTCGATTGTAACGAGGAGGGTCATCACATGGTCGTTCACAGAGAAAGTGACCATGTTCTTTCCGCCGTTCATGGCTATCGGCTCGTGGTTCTCAACGTCCTGGAAGATGTAGATGTCCTTTCCGCGGACGCATTCGAGAATCTCGGCCTTGACTTCGCCGTTCGCGAACCAGGTGAAGAGCGTCTCAACCTTGAACACAGGAGGGCGGTATTTGTCAGTCGCACCACGGACGACCAAATCCGAAGTCGCGAGGTCGTTTCGGAAGTTCATATCCTGAACGAGCTTTTCTTTTTCGACATTGTAGCGTTTTGAGATTACATCGGTCTTCAAGGCGAAGCGGTGTTTATACATGTGGCGGAGATGCGCGATGACTTCATCGGCGAAAACGGCGCCACCCGGACAAGCGATAACTCCAAGATTGCTTGGTTCAGAATACGGCATTTTAGACCTCGTTTGAAAAAATAATTGGTATTTTACTCTTTTAATTGGCATTGTGCAATTCTGTTGAAAACCGTTGAAATCTTTGCGGTTTGTTAACATTTTGTGATAAACTCTATCATTATGATTAAACTTGTTGCTTTCCTCGGAAATTATGGTGCCGAATATGAATTGACCCGGCACAACGTCGCGTGGCAGTTCGCGTCGCAGCTGCCTTTCTACAGCAGGCTTTCGTTCCAGCAGAAATTCAAGGGCGACTACGCGGTCGTGGAGACCCGGCCCCTCGCCGAATGGTTCGCCGAAACAGGAATCTACGCGAAAAAAGACGGCTCGGTCGCCAACATTCCTGACGGCGCGCCCGACAAAATCTATTTCTTGAAGCCGCTCACCTACATGAACCTGAGCGGCGAGTCGGTGGGGGAGCTCGCCCGTTTCTTCAAGATAAACTTGGACGAGATTCTGGTGGTGCACGACGAGCTGGAGCTTCCAATCGGCACCGTGAGCCTCAAGTGGAGCGGTGGACTCGGTGGGCACAACGGTCTCCGCTCCATGAAGGCCGTCTTCGGCTCCGCTGATTTCTGGCGGCTCCGCTTCGGCCTCACAAAGCCGACCGACAGGGACATCGCCGACTATGTCCTCTCTCCGTTCACGGCCGACGAGCGCATCATCCTCGCCCAGGAATTCGCCCAGACGAACGAGATGTTCGCCAAGTTCCTGCTTTCAACGAACGAGAACCAGCAGCGGATTCTGCAGTCGTGGTCGAAGAAGAAAATCGTGGAGAAGTGAGGGAAAGAATGCTTGAGATAGACGGAATTGACGGATTCGCGAACCTTGTGTATGTCGTTCGGAATCTGATAGGGGAGGGCGGATGCCCGTGGGACAGCGTCCAGACGCCGAACACTCTGCGCCGCTACATGGTGGAGGAGTGCTTCGAGACCGTGGACGCAATCGCTTCCGGCGACAGCCAGCATGTGAAGGAGGAGCTCGGGGATTTGTTCTTCAACGTCCTCCTCGACGCCTGCATCTACGAAAGGAACGGAGATTTCACGGTGGACGACTGCCTCCGCTCGATTGCAGAAAAACTCGTGCGCCGCCATCCGCACGTCTTTTCCGTTTCCGCCGGCTCCTCCGAGATGGACGCGGATTTGGACAAGCAGTGGGAGCGCATCAAGGAGAACGTGGAGGGGCGGAAGGAAAAGTTCACTCTCGATGCCGTTCCTGACGGTTTCCCGCCGCTTTTGAAGGCCACGAAGATGCTCAAGAAGGCCGCCAAGAAAGGGTTCGAGTGGAGAAATGCGGACGAGGTGCGCTCCAAGGTCGTCGGGGAGCTTTCCGAAGTCGACGAGGCGGCGAGGACTCTTTCGGAAAAGTCGTTCGCTTCCGATTCCGGCAACGTCAACGAGGCCGAGGCCAAGCGGCTTGACTCCATAGAATTCGCCCATCTTGAGGAAGAATTCGGCGACCTTCTCCTTTCCGTCGTGAACTACGCCCGCTATCTCGGTGTGGACGCAAGTCTGGCGATGGAAAAGGCGAACAGGAAGTTCAAGAAGCGCTTCGATTTCGTCGAAGAGTCCATGAAGTCGAAAAATCTCCCGATGGACGAAAACCACCTTGAAGAGATGATGGACTTCTGGAACGAGGCGAAGAAGGAGTAGGGGCTTTCATTTGATTGAAAGCCAGTACGAGAGCAGTCTCGTGTCGCTGTCGAGTTCCGGGTGGAAAGCGATTCCGATTTGCTTTCCGAATTGGACACCGGTTATGCGTCCGTCAACTCTGCTCTTCACTTCCACGCCGTCTTCCGCAAGCTCTATGCAGGGTGCCCTTATGAATGTCATGGGGATTGAGCCGATTCCAGAAAAGTCGGAATCCACATGGAAGCTTGCGCTCTGCCTTCCGTAGGCGTTCCGTTTCACCTTGACGGGCAGTGTCCGAAAGTAGTCCGCCAGCAGAATCAAGCCTGCGCAGGTCGCGAGCACGGGGATTCCCGCTTCGATTTTTCTTTGAAGCACATCGTAGATTCCAAGTTCGCCGACGAGTTTTCTCTGGACTGTGCTTTCTCCACCGGGAAGGACGAGCCTATCGAAATCGCGTTCCGCATCCTCCTTCGAGCGGATTTCGAATGACTCTTCCCCCAGCCTGGCAAGCGCCGCTTTGTGTTCCAGAAAATCGCCCTGCACGGAAAGGATTCCTGTCATTTGCCCCTCTCCTCCATCAAAAGCTCTATTTCGTCTGCGTTTATTCCGACCATCGCTTCTCCAAGGTCTTCGGACAGGCGGGCTATCAAGTCGAAATTTTCGTATTCCGTCACTGATTTCACGATTGCCGCCGCCCGTTTCGCAGGATTGCCCGACTTGAAAATGCCGCTTCCGACGAACACTCCCTCGGCTCCGAGAAGCATCATCAAGGACGCGTCTGCCGGAGTCGCGACACCTCCCGCCGCGAAGTTCACTACCGGAAGCTTTCCGTTCTCATGCACGAACTTGAGCAGGTCGAGAGGAACCGCAAGGTTTTTAGCCTCGTCGAACAGCTCGTCGTCTCTGAGTGTGGCTATCCGCCGTATCTCCTTGTTGATTGCCCTCATGTGCCGCACCGCCTGCACCACGTCTCCCGTTCCCGGCTCTCCCTTGGTGCGAATCATGGCGGCTCCCTCTCCGATGCGCCTCAATGCCTCCCCCAAGTTTTTCGCGCCGCAGACGAACGGGACTTTAAAAGCCGTCTTGTCGATGTGGTGCAAGTCGTCGGCCGGTGTGAGGACTTCGCTCTCGTCGATGTAGTCGATGTCGATTGCCTCAAGGAGGCGGGCCTCGGCTATGTGGCCGATTCGGCACTTCGCCATGACTGGAATCGTCACAGCCTCCTGTATGCCACGAATCATTTTGGGGTCGCTCATTCTTGCGACTCCTCCCGCTGCCCGGATGTCTGCCGGAATCCTTTCCAACGCCATGACGGCGCACGCTCCTGCGTCTTCCGCAATCTTCGCCTGCTCCGGAGTGGTCACGTCCATAATCACGCCGCCTTTCAGCATCTGCGCGAGTCCCTTGTTCAGTTCATATTGTTTTTGTGTTTCCATAGTGGAATAGTAGGAAATATCTGGTATTAAGGCTATCGTCAGTTTTATCTATTTTGAATAATACCAGATTGAAGATGCGCTTCGTCTTCACATCGTCTTCGGGTCGTAGATTCTGCAGCCTTTTCGGCCGTTTGACTTTACTGCGTAAAGTGCCTTGTCCGCCTTGTCGAAAAGCTCCTGGGAATAGCCGTCGTCGGAGAGGGCGACTCCCACGGAGATTGAGACCGGGTGGATGTCGTCCTTCATGTGCGAAAGCTCTTCGTTCACGATTTTTATCTTTTCGACTATCCGTGTCGTCGAATCCATCTTGAAGTCCGGCAGGACGACGGCGAATTCGTCTCCGCCGATTCTTGAAACGTAGTCGTCCTTCCTGAATGTCGCCACCAGAATCCTGGCAAGTTCCTTGAGCACGGTGTCGCCGCCAGAGTGTCCGTAAGTGTCGTTTATCGCCTTGAAGTTGTCCAAGTCCACCAGGAGCAGCGCGATTTTCTGCTTCTTTTCGGCCGATGTCTGGCAAATCTGGTCGAACGCCCTCCTGTTGAGTATTCCCGTCAGGGCATCGTATTCGGCCTTTATGAGCAGGTGCCGCTCGGTCTTCGCCTTCATGTCGTAGATTTCGTTGTATGCCATCGCAAGCTTCCTGAATTCGCTTGAGCCGACCGGTTTGAGCTTCTCGTCTTTCTGTATCGATGCCTGGAATTTCTTGAGCGGATTCAGGACGAGTAACGCAAGCACGACGAAAATCAGTATGTTCACGCAGAAAAGCATGCAGAAGAGAATCTGCAGGTGCGAAAGTTTTCTTCCGAGTTCGTTGGACCTGATGCCGAGTTCTTCTTCGATTTTTTTCTCGATGCTTTCGATTGTGAGGTTGCAGTTCTCGTTCACCCGTGTCCTGTAGACCAGAAACGCGTCTCCGAAGAGATTCTCGATGGCCTTCGCCCTGAGCTCTGTTTCGGAAAGGTTCAAGTCCAGTTCCTGCAGCTCCACTTTCGAGATGAAGTTCGGCAGTTGGAGTTTGGGGTTCCCGTACATTTCGTTCCTCTTGTTGATGGCCTCGAAGTGGAGCCTCATCGCGTAAAGCTCCATGTCGTTCAAGCTCTCGGCCTGGTGCATGGCGATTATGAGCCGCTGGTAGGCCAAGTCCTTTTCGGAGCAGACTTTCTTCAAGTCCGCCATCGCCTTTTCCCTGCTTTTGACCTCTGTAAGTTCCCTGATGTAGTGCATCAGGTGCTTCGGGTCGCTTGTCCCGATGAAGAAGCGGGCTTCGTCGGTCAGCGTGTTGGCGGTCTCTTTTATCGCTTTTGAGCTGTTCTCGCAGATTATGAATTTGTCTATCGCTTCCCGGACTTCGATGAACCTTTTGTTGACGCTCCCTGATATGAGGAGAATCAAACAGAAAACCAAGGCTGTGAGTCCAGTCAGGAAAGTGTTGAGAAAATTTATGTTGATTCCTCTTTCGCTCTTTTTGATGCGGTTGAGTAGTTGCTTCATTTCAGATCCAATATTTTCTGGTATAGCTCAGGAAAGTCTTTTGAGGATTCTGTTATGACATTCCTGCAGGCGTTCTGCCATTCCGTCTTGTCTTCGACTTCGACAACGGTCGCTCCCTCTTTTTTGAGTTTGCCCAGCACTGAATCCTCCGCCTCCTTGGCGATTTTCTTGCATTCTTCTGTGGCGTATTTTCCGGCTTCTGTAAGGATGTCCTGCTGTTTTTTCGTCAGCGAATCCCATGCAACCGCGTTTATGAGAATCTGTATCGCGCCAAGGTTGTGGCCGTCCATTATCACGTATGGGGCGACCTTGTGGAATTTGTTCGAATAATAGTTCGCCAGCGGCTGCTCTGCGGCGTTCGTCTCCCCGACCAGCATCTTCGCGTACAGGTCTGTGAAGTTCACTTCGACTGGAACGCCACCGACAGCTTCGACCAAGTCCCTCATCGTCTTGGAATTGGAGACGCGCACCCGCATTCCCTTCATGTCGCTCATGGAGGCGAGCTTTGTTGTCGCGAAGAAATTCCTGAAGCCTTCCTCGCCGTAGCAGATTCCCTTCACTCCAAGCCCGTTCTCGTAAGGTTCGTCCAGAATTTCCTTCGCTATTTCCGATTCCGCGAATTTCCAGAAATGGGCTGTGTTCGAGAAAGTGTATGGAATCGTTATGAGCTTTGATTTTTTTCCGCCGTAGCTGGCGAGGCTTGCCGAGACCCTGGCCAACTGGATTGAGCTGTCCGGGGACACTATGAGCTTCATTATCTGCGACTCGTCTCCCAGAATGCCGTTGTATTGCAAATCCACGGTTATGTTGCCCTTTGAAAGCTCTTCGGCTTTTTTTTTGAACGCTTCGCTGAACCTTCCCGCGACGGAGCCTTCCGGGTTGACTTCCGCCATGACGAGCGTTACCGGCCTGTCGATTTCGCTCTTTTCGTTGCAGGAGCCGATTGTAAAGATTGAAACGGCCGCGATTAAGAAGAAAGCCGATTTTTTCACAGACGCCAAAGACATTTTATTCACCTCCAATCGCTTCCCTTCGTAGATTCAATTTTAACATCTAATTTTTTGATAAAGCAAATTCTTTTTGGAACTGGAGCCTTTTCAGACGTTGAATATTCCAATCGAAGAGCAGATGAAAATCGTCGCGAAAAGGGTGAACGCGGATGAAAGTGTCGTCCATACGACCAGCTGCCCTGCAAGTTCGTCGTCGTTGTCCATCTCGGCGGCCATCGGCACGGAAGATACCGCTATTGGCGTTCCGTAGAGCGCGATGAGGGCGGGAAATTCGAGCGAGCGGAAGCCCGCCTGGTATGCCGCGACCAGACAGACCGCCGGACAGAGGACCACGCGCGCGAATGTTCCTATTATTATCTGCTTCTTCAATCTTCCCACCGCGTTGAACTCGAAGTTTCCTCCGAGCGCGATGAGGGCGATTGTGGATGCGGCGGTCGCCAGCGATTTTATGGAACTGTATATAAATGGAAGGTTCTGTTTTATCGTGAAGATTTTGACCAGGCTTTCGCCGCCGTCTTCGCCCGCCTTTGCGGTTTCCGGTATGAACTGCCGTACCGCGAGCACCGCGATTCCGGCTGCCACGCCGATTATGAGCGGATTCGTGCATATTTTCTTCAATATATTCGCAGCTGTCGCCAGAATCGACTTTTTCTCGTCCTCCCGCTCCACGAAAATCGTCAGCGCGATTGTGGCCAGCACGTTGAAAATCGGAATCGATATGGAAGAGAGAATCGATGCGACCCCGACCGGCGCCATGTCTCCGCCCACGCAGAGGCTGGATGCGAGCGAGATGCCGATTATCGCGTAGTTCGACCTGTAGGTCGCCTGCAGGATGACGCCCTTCTGCCTCGGGTCTTTCGTTGCAAGAATCGCTATGAAAAAGCCGAGCGCGTAGAAAATCAATATCGACAATATGCTGAAGCTTACGACTTTTCCGTATTCGGCTATCTCCCCGATGTTCTCCACGTTGTAGACGTTGTAGAAGAGGAGGCAGGGGAGGCAGCACCTGAAACTCAGCTTGTTCAAAAGTGGAAAGAATGTTTTTGGCAGCAGTCCGGAGATTTTCAGGATGTAGCCGATTGCGATGACAATCACAATCGGGAGGACTGCGTTGCTTGTGAATAGAAATTTAGAAAGCATGCGCAAATTATAATAAAAATTCGTCATGTATGAAAATTTGTCTGAAGAGATGCCGAAATTATTAATATCGGGTTAAAATTGTCCCTATGGCAAAAAAGGAATAATAAAATAAAGAGGGGTTTTATGGCAAAAAATCAAACGGAATTGGACAGATTCGACACGAAGGCGAAGCGAAATGTCCAAATCACAACAAAATTGTTGGCGATAATCATCACTTCGGTCATACTCAGCGCTTTCGGTGTGGCAGTGATAGAGCTGCACATATTCGATGGCGGTTTTAGGAATCATACGGATGAAAGCCTTGCGAACTATGCGAAGGGATTGGACATGACGCTCAAGGACTGGAGGGACACTCTTGAGTCGAACGTCGCCCTCATCTCCGAGCGTCCTGATGTGATGGCCGCCCTTGCGGAAAACGACATCCCGAAAGTCAGCAAGGCCGTGAGCAAGGCAAACGGAACTTTGAACGTGGAAGTCCTCGTCGTCACCGATGAATTCGGCACGGTCTTGGCAGGCGAGGGCGTGGAGGCTGGAACTTCGCTTGCGAACATAAGCGCGGTGCAGTCTGCGCTCCGTGGAACAGCCGGCTATTCATACGACGATATCGGGCAAATCGGCTATTCAATGATTGCAGCCACGCCTGTGCGCATAAGCGGAGTCGCCGTGGGCGCGTTCGTGTCGGCGTATTCTCTCGTGAACGGAGACATAGTGGCTCAGGTCTTGAAGTCGTACAATGCCGAATGCACGATTTTCAAGGGAACGAAGCGTGTGTCCACGACGCTCGGCGACAGCGTTCTCGGAACGAATTTGGACAACCAGGAAATCGTGAATTATGTCCTCAAAGAGGGCTATGAATACCACGGAAGCAACAAGATAAGGGGAAACGAATATCTTTCCGTCTATTTTCCTCTTGAGTCGAGCAACGGCGAAATCACGGGAATGGCCTTCATCGCCAGAAGCATCGAGGTTGTGGAGTCGCTCAGGAACCACACTGTCGGCCTCATCCTGCCTATCGCGCTTGTCGTCGTCTCGATTCTCACTTTCTTCACATACAGGTTCGTCAAATGGCTCATGTGGCGAATCTACAACGTCACCAACTTCCTCAAGGAGCTTGAGACCGGAGACGCTGATTTGACCAAACGCTGCAAACTCTTCATCCGCGACGAGATTGGAGATTTGATAGTCCATTTCGATTTGTTCCTGGACAAGCTGCAGCAGATAATGTCGGAGGTCAAGGGAACGAAGGGGACGCTTGAGATGTCGGGTGCCGCACTTTCTGATGGAACTCACGACACTTCCGTGGCTATCAAGATGATTTTGGACAACATCGACGGAATGCATTCGCAGATTACGAACCAAAGCGGAAGTGTAGAGCATGCTGTCTCTTCCGTAATGGAAGTCTCCAGGCAGATAACGAACCTGGATTCTCTCGTGGAAAACCAGTCGTCGGGTGTTACGGAAGCGTCCGCGGCGGTGGAGCAGATGATAGGGAACATTTCTTCTGTGACGAGTTCTGTGGACAAGATGTCCGATTCGTTCAATTCACTCAACGAGAATGTCCAGCTCGGATTCTCAAAGCAGCAGGGCGTGAACGACAGAATCAAGCAGATTGAGATTCAGTCCCAGATGCTTGAGGAGGCGAACACCGCCATTTCTTCAATTGCGGAACAGACCAACCTCTTGGCCATGAACGCAGCAATCGAGGCCGCCCACGCTGGCGAGGCTGGAAAGGGATTCAGTGTCGTGGCGGACGAAATCAGGAAACTGTCGGAGACTTCGAGCGAGCAGTCGAGGTCAATCGGAGACCAGCTCACCAAGATAAAGGATTCGATAGCGGAAGTCGTGCTTGCTTCGAGCGAGGCCAACGACGCCTTCTCGGCCGTCTCCGACCGTGTGAAGGACACCGACCAGCTCGTAGCCCAGATAAAAGCCGCGATGGAAGAGCAGAACGCCGGTTCAAAGCAGATTGGAACCGCCCTCAAGGATATGAACGACAGCACCGTCGAGGTCCAGAAAGCGTCGAAAGACATGTCCGCGAAGAACGAGCGCGTCCTCGGCGAGATGAAGAATCTTCAGGATGCGACCGGCAGCATGCAGGAGAGCATGGACGGAATGGCGGACGGTGCCAGAAAGATAAACACCACGGGCACGGCTCTTTCGAACATTTCGGACGACGTGCGCTCCGCAATCGTGAAAATCGGAAACCAAATCGACAGGTTCAAGACAGAGTAGAGGTTTTATATATGAAGAAAGTTCTTTTTTTGCTTTGCGCCGCTTTTCTTTCGGCGGGATTGTTCACGTCGTGTTCCGGCAAAAAGGAGGCGAAAATCTCCAAGAGGCCGATTACATTGAGGCTTTCGGAGGTCCATGCCAAGGGCTATCCGACTTCCCTCGCCGACGAGGAATTCGCCCGGCTTGTGGAGGAGAAGACCGAGGGCCGCGTGATAATAGAGGTCAGGACGGGCGGCGCGCTGTCAAGCAACGAAACCGACGCGATAGAAGCACTGCAGTGCGGTGATTTGGCCTTCACCCGCGTTTCTTTGGCTCCTGTCGCGGCTTTCGTTCCCAAACTCAACGCCCTCTGCCTTCCGTATCTGTACAAGAGTTCGGAGCACATGTGGAAAGTTCTCAACGGTCCAATCGGGCAGGATATGCTGAACGACCTTGAGGCTTCGAATTCTGGATTGATAGGACTCTGTTATTACGATTCCGGCGCGCGAAATTTCTATTTGAACAAGGAAATCCGTTCCGTAAGCGACATGGCCGGTCTCCGCATCCGCGTGCAGACGAATCCGATGATGGTCGACATGTGCGAGTGCCTTGGTGCGAGCGGCATAACCGGAATCAGTCCCGACGCCGTCTACGGAGAAATCCAGAGCGGAAGCATAGACGGAGCCGAGAACAACTGGCCGACTTACCAGAGCATGGGCGACTACAAGGTTGCGGACTATTATGTTCTTGACCAGCACACGAGGGTGCCGGAAGTCCTCATCGCATCCAAGAAGGTCATGGAGAGGGTCTCTCCTGAGGACTTGGCCCTCATCAAGCAGGCCGCAAAAGAAACTTGCGAATTCGAAATCCAAAAATGGAAGGAGCGGGAGCAGTCCGCCGAGAAGACTGTCAGGGCGAACGGCAACAAGATAATCGAGCTTTCTCCGTCAGCCTACGCGGAATTCCAGAACGCCATGCAGCCCTTGTACGAGAAGTACGGAAGCGATTACACAAGCGTGGTCAATGCGATAAAATCCACAAATTAGAAGTTTTTCAATTTGGGGTGAAAGCGATGAAAGAATACAGACAGTTCCACGATTCCGACAAGAAATTCAACTTTCAGACGATGGTCTATTTCTGCGAGGCGAACGACAGCAAGCAGCTTTCGTTCTACGATTTGCTCAAGATTGCGTCCGACGGAGCCGTGGAGGACTACAACCAGCAGGGGATGAGCCGCGAGATGCTCACCGAGAACGGATTCGCCATACTCGTGAGCCGACTTTCGTTCAGGTTCCACAGAATGCCGAGGGAGAACGAGGCTATCGTCCTCAAAACCTGGGAGGAAAAGTCCGAGGCTCTGCAGCTTGTCCGCGCCTACGAATTCGAGAGCATGGACGGAGAAAAACTCATCAGCGGCTTGGGCGGTTGGGTAGCCGTCCGACCAGCCGACCATAAGATTGTCCCCACGAAGATGTTCCAGCTTCGTCCGCCGGTCGACTTGCAGACCGAGCACGACTGCCTGAAATACGGAAAAATCGCCCATCCGGACGAGAGCGAGCTTTCTCTTTTCGACGAGAGAATCATAAAATACTCGGACTTGGACGGAAACGGACACACGAACAACGCCCGCTACGGAGCGTTCATCGCGGACGCGCTTCCTGAGAACCTGCGCCATGTTGCGTTCAAGGATTTCAGGCTGAACTATGCAAAAGAGGCCAAGCTCGGTCAGAAAGTCCAGGTTTTCGGAAACGTCGACGAGAATGCGAAGAGGCTTTTCCTTGTGGGAAAGACCGATGACGGCGTTTCGTTCGAGGCCGAGCTTTTTTGGTAGCGGTTCGGCTACGCTCACCGGCCACGGTTCGGCTACGCTCACCGGCCACGTTTCGGCTACGTTCGCCGGCCACGTTTCGACCACGCTCACCGGCCACGTTTCGGCTACGCTCACCGGCCACGTTTCGACCACGCTCACCGGCCACGTTTGCTGGCAACGTTTTTGTTGGTTGCTGAGCGTAGTCGAAGTTGGTTGCTGAGCGTAGTCGAAGCAAAAAAAAAGCTTGAATCTTTTTGAATCAGATTCAAGCTTTTTTCATTTTGACGAATCAGAACGGATTATTTTGCGTCCTTTGCGCGCTCTACGAATGAGCCGTCGCGTGTGTCGATTACGATTCTGTCCTCGTTGTTGCAGAACAATGGAACCATCACTTCGATTCCTGTGTCCAATGTGGCTGGCTTTGTTGATTTTCCAGAAGTGTCGCCCTTGATTCCAGGTTCGCAGTAAGTGATTTTGCGTGTGATTTTGATTGGAAGGTCAACACCGACCGCTTTTCCCTCGTAGTATGTGACTTCGAGAGAGTAGTCGTCGTCGTCGCCCTCTGCTTCAGACGGCTTGAGGTAGCCGGCGTTGTCGCCCAAATCCTCTTTTGTGAGCACGACCTCTTCCCAGTTCTCGTCCA
>CAMHLH010000040.1 GCA_946185925.1 uncultured Treponema sp. | reverse complement strand
CTCCATTTACGTTGTTGTCGCCATCAAAACGCGCTTTGTACCAGGCGTATTTGTTCAAATCAGATTCTCCGACACAGCCTGCGAAATAGCTGTTGTCGAATCCACTAAAATCTGGAGCGTTGTCTCCGAGGGCTGCGAACATCCATTCTTTTTCATGAGGAATACGGAATCCGTCCGCGCTCTCGTCTTCAGTCACGGCGTTCCACTTTTCATTTTTCGCTGTTGGAATGTCGCCCCATGCGCTTGTGTCGCTGCTGCCTTCAATTTTGTAAACCGGAGTAAGTCCGACTTTTGCGCTCAGTTTGTTGCAGAAAACAATGGCCGAATAGAAGCTCACGCTGTCCACCGGGCGTTTCGCCTGGACCTCCCCTTCTGCGGCGTTGTCTTTGTGGTTGCTAGGATTCGCTCCCATGACGGCTTCGTAAAGTTCCTGTGTGATTTCGGTCGCAGAAATCTTGAACGCACCGAGATTCACATCTTCCGCTTCTCCTTCATCTCCGTACTTGAACTTGAACGAGCCTGCCGCAATGTCCTTCATCTCAAGGTAGTCCGACAGATTGAAGTCGGCAGCCGCCTCTCCTCCTTGCCCTGGATTTTCCTGTGGAGTTTCTGAACTCGGCTCCGTGTTTGGATTGTCGTTCGGATTTTCTGCAGGCTGGCTGTTGTTTTCGCCGTTTTCGCCGTTTTCGCCGTTTTCGCCGTTGCCAGCAGGTTTCTGCGCCGTGTTCGAGTCGTCCTCGGATTGGTTAGCAGTCGAACTGGAAGAGGAAACCGCGCTCTCGGAGCACACAACACGGAAGCCGACCTGCCCCCAATCGGCATCGGCAGGATAGTCCCAAGCCTCGGAAAGCGGAATGCAGTCTTTCGAATCGCCGCCGATTCGGACTCGCTTGTCTTCGCCCACTGTGTCCCAGCACAGCTCCCAAGCGTTTCCGCTCATGTCGTAAAGCCCGTTTGAATTTGCCTTTTTCTGTGCGACCTGGTGAATTTGGGCCGAACTCTCTCCTGCCCAGGCGTAGTCTCCAAGGCTGTCCTTTCCGATGCAGCCAGAGTAGTAATCGCCATAGTCTCCGCTGTTCTGGCTCGCATTTGTCCCCAACGCAGCAAACACCCATTCGTCCTTGTGAGGAAGCCTGAAGCCGTTTGCGGCCGAATCCTCAGTTATCGCGTTCCAATCCGCATCGTTTGAAGACGGGACATCGCCCCACTTGCCAGTGTCCGACTCGCCCCCCTTCTTGTAAACAGACTCAAGCCCCTCTTTTTCGCTCAGTTTGTTGCAGAACACGAGAGTTTCGTAGAATCTGACTTTGTCCACAGGCAAATCGTCACTTTCCGCAGAGCTTTCGTGTTTTCCCATGATTTCCCTGTACAACTTCTGCGTCGTCTCTGTTGCCGCCATGTAAAATGCACAAACAGTCTTTGTATCGTCGCCAAACTTGAACGAGCCAGCGGCAATTTTTTTCATCGAGATGTTCTTGAACGTCGCCGTTTCGGTTTCGCCGGAAGATTGTGGGGAATTCGTCTCAGTTTCCTCGTATTTTGATTCCGTGTAGCAAGAAAAAAATCCCAGAGTCATAGCTCCGCAAAGAGCACAGGCCAATGCCTTCGCATTCAGTTTCTTCATTATAAGCCCCCTCTTACAGTCCGAGTTTGATGATGAAATAGCTTCCGATAGTGATTTCGTCCTTGATTCCGTCTACGGAAGTTCCGTTGATTTTCTTTCCGTAGTCGCCGGTGTTGATTCTGTGGTACCAAGAACCGCCGAGCGAGAATCCGACGCCGTCTATAATCCACCATGTCCAGCCGCCTTTGACTGTGAGGAAGTTCTCGCCGAGTTCGAAGCCGTCGTTGTTGTCGAGGTCGCGCCAGTAGAGTCCGCCGTCAAGGTTCACAGTTCCGCGAGGAAGGTCGTAGCCGACAGAGCTGACTGCGTAGAACGCCCGCTCAGCCTCGTTCCCGACACGCTCGCCCTTGTAGTCGAGATAGTGGTAGGTCTTGTCCGAGCCGAATGCGCCGCCCTTGTTGTTGTCGCCTGGTGTAATCTGAGAATAGTTCAGGAAAAGCTTCGCGCGGAGTTTTTCTGAGAATTTGTACTGGACGCGGGCATCAAAAGCGAACGCGGTAAATTCGTTCGCCCTTTTGTTGAATTTTTCCGAGCCGTCCGAGATGTCGTTCGCGAAAGTGAAGCCGAATGTTCCGACGAGCCTGTCGCGGAGAAGTCTCGGTTGATAGAACGCCGCAAAAATGTTGTTTCCGAAGTGCGGAGTCTTGTAGATGAGTTCCACGCTTCCGTTCCTGAATCCGTATCCGACTCGAAGCTGCGGTTCTGGAATCCACGCCACTGAATTCTCCGCGTCGTCTTTTCCCCATTTGCTGTTCGTGTACTCGTACTCGTTTTTGTTCGAGCTTCCTGGAAAATAGTGCTCCACCAGCGCGAGTGTCGAGAAGAATCCAGTCTCAGCGCCTCTGTAGATGAGCTGGATGTTCGTTCCTTGTCCGTCCGGCTTGTTTCCGAGCTGCGACGATGACCAGCCGTAGGAGCGGTCCCATTTGAGCGAGCCTTCCTCGTGTCCCCAGACTCCGCCGTACTCAAGTGGATTCGCGATGAGTCCATAGTAAACGCCGAGTTCGTTGTCGGCATGGCAGTCGATGATTGTGATTTCGCCGAATTTGTTCACGAGACGCTCTTCGAAGCCCTTGAACCAGTGCCGCTCGTCGCTCGTGCCCGCGACTACGGTGAGGTAGTCCGTCGGCCTGAACCAGCCGAAATAAGTGTCGAGATTCATGCCGGACACGCCGCCCTGCTGCATGAATTTCGGCTTGAAATTCAACTCCAACCCCGCACGACGGTCCCGCTCAAGTTTGAACCTGAAATCCTCCGAAGATTCAGCCCACTTCGTCACCTTTCCAAGCTCCGAAGTCGTCCCGGAATCCCTCACCGCCACGTCTGTGAGCGCGAAGGGAATCTTAATCCCCATGTCCATCATCAGATGAGTCTCGGCGAATGCGGATTGCGCCATCAACGTTCCCGCGGCAAGCAGGAACCCAGCAAGACATTTTTTCATAAATCCTCCTTTTAATTTTTACATTTGCACAAAATTAAAACAGATATAAATTAGTTTATGGTCTAAATGTAAAACGTTTTTTCTGTTTGTCAAGAAAAAATTTTGCAAATTTCAACAAAAAATGATTTTTTGCACAAATAAAAGTCGGAAAAAGAAAAAAATAATAAAACTTGACATATTCAGTAGCGTGCTTTATAACAATTTTTATGTAACATTTGCACAAATAAAAATTGTGCATACGAAAAACATCAGAAAAAAAGGGGGAAACACCATGAAAAAAAGAAAGATTGCGCTCGCTTGCTGCGCCGGACTTGCAGTGATGCTCGCAGGCTGCGCAAGCACAGACGACGTTGCGGAATCAGGAGGCTACAAAAGAGTGGAGCAAGTTCTCTATCCCACACCAGACGACGCGTTCGTCGCCGACGTAATGCCGATAGCCAACAACGGAAAACTTGAGTTGTACTATCTCTACGAGACGACCCACAACATTCAGGCCTACCACCCGATTCACAAATTCAGCACGGAGAATTTCTACAAATACGAGGACGAGGGATTGGCTGTCCCGACAGGAATCGCGACAGAACCTGACGTGGCAATCGGAACAGGCTCGATTTTCAAAGCGAAGGACGGGCTCTACCACTGTTTCTACACGGGCCACAACGACAGTTTCGCGGCACAGGGCAAGCCGAAGGAATGCATCCTGCACGCCGTGAGCCGCGACGCCGTCACCTGGGAGAAACTGAAGGACGAGGTTCTCTATGCGCCAGAGGGCTACTCGAACAACGATTTCCGCGACCCGGAACTTCTCTGGTGCGAAGAAGAGAATTGCTACTGGCTTCTGGTTGCCACCCGCGAAGAGGCGAACGGAGGAATCGTCGCGAAATTCACGTCCACGGATTTGAAGAACTGGACATTCAAGGGACCTCTCTACGCCCCCCACAAGCAGTGGATGCTCGAATGTCCTGATTTGTTCAAGATGGGCGACAAATACTATCTTTTCTTCAGCTGGGACTGCGTGACCTATTATGCCGTCGGAAAAACGATGAACGGACCATTCACCGCGCCGAAAGACAACGTGCTCGACGGAACGAACTTCATCTTCTACGCCGCGAAAACCGCCGAATTCAAAGGCGACCGCTATCTCTGCGGCTGGCTTGGGCGCTCGGCTGAAGAGGGGTACGACACAGGAAAATACCAATGGGCTGGAAACATGCTCATCCACCAGCTTGTCCAGCACGAAGACGGCTCTTTGGGCGTGAAAATGCCAGAAAGCATGAACGAATATTTCAAGGCGCCGAAAGCTGTCGAAGTGGGAGCTGCGGAAGGAAAAGTCGATTCACGGAACGGAATTTTCAAACTTTCGGCGATGAAAGGCGAGAGGGCCGTCGTGGACCTCGGAATGAGAGAGCCCACGATGCTCATGGAGTGCGATGTGACAATCGGAGCCGACGGCATTGCCGGATTCGCGTTCGGAAACCCGAACAAAAGTTTCAAAGGCTACTACGCGCTCGCCCTAGACGCAAAGAGGAACTGCATCCACTACGAAGGCTACAAGCTTGGCGGATTTGAGAATGTCGCTTCGTCCGAGCCGATTGCGCTCACGAAGTTCAACTTCAAGCCGGGAACGAAGCACCACGTCACCGTCGTCGTGGAGAACGAAATCGTCATTCTGTACATCGACGATGCGAAAGTTCTCAGCAGCCGCATCTACAACTCGACTAACGGCGCGCACATGGCGCTCTTCGCAAGCGAGGCAGACGCTGTTTTCGAGAACGTTTCTGTAAAAGTGCCACAATAATAATTTGTGCATTTGACACATTTTTTGCCGTGTATTACATTTGAAGCATGCCAAGAAAAGTAACGATACAAGACATAGCAAGCGAAATGGGACTTTCAAGGAACACAGTCTCCAAGGCCATAAACGGAACGGGAATCATCTCGGACTCCACAAGGGACGCAATCCTCAAAAAGGCCGCTGAAATGGGCTACAAGCTCTTTGTCACGCTCAATGATTCTTCGGAGAAAAACGAGGGAAACGAGGGACAGAACAAAGAACTTGTGCTTCTCACGGGCGCGGCCCTGGGCGGCTCCCATTTCTCCGCGAGGATGCTGGACGAAATGCAGGTTGAAGCCTCCCGGATGGGCTACGGCTTTACAATCTACCGCGTCATGCCTCAGGAGCGGGAGAATCTCCGCCTGCCCGCGAATTTCGACACAAGGCGCGTGGCTGGACTCTTCTGCGTTGAGATGTTCGACACCGCCTACAGCCAGATGCTCTGCTCGCTCGGACTGCCCCTGCTCTTCATCGACACCGCCGTTGATTTCGGGGAGAAGTCCCTCAAGGCGGACGTGCTCCTCATGGAAAACAGGAGCGGAATCTACAGTCTTGTAAAGGAAATGGCCTCTCGCGGAAAGACGAAAATCGCATTTGTGGGAGAATCAATGCATTGCAGGTCATTTTTCGAGCGTTACGACGCCTACATGGGCGCACTCCGTCTTTTCGGCCTGCCTTTCAAGGAAGAGTGGTGCCTTTCGGGGACCTCACGGGGTTTGAACTACCCTTCCCACGATGAATACACGGCATATCTTGAAGAAAATTTCAGAAAATGGGGAGAAAATCCGGAAGTCATCATCTGCGCGAACGACTTTGTCGCTGTCGACACGCTTCAAACGCTGAAAAAACTCGGCTTGAGCGTCCCCGGCGACATCTTGCTCTGCGGATTCGACGACGCTCCGGAATCACGGGTCTCAAGCCCGACATTCACAACAATCCGCATCCACGCAAGGTCCATGGGAAAAGAGGCTCTCAGGCTTCTCTTCTCAAGAATCGAATCTCCTGAAAAGACGTTCAGGACAGTGTATGTGGAAAGCTCCCTGATATACCGCGAATCCACAGGAGATTGAAAACCATGGAAAAGAAATTCGACGTCGTAGCCCTAGGCGAGATACTCATAGATTTTACATTCAAGGGAAAAACAGCCGATGGCAGGAACCTTTTTGAAGAGAATCCGGGCGGAGCGCCTGCGAACTGCGTTGCGGCCCTCTCAAAGCTCGGAGGAAAAGGCGCTTTCATCGGCATGACCGGCAGGGACTCGTTCGGAGAAGATTTGAGGAACGTGCTTGAAGAGCTGAAAGTCAGCACGGCGGGTCTTCGCACTACAAAAGCGCAGCACACGACGCTTGCCTTCGTGAGCCTGGACGAAAACGGCGAGCGGCATTTCTCGTTCTGCCGGAATCCAGGAGCCGACACCCAGCTTTCGGTCGAGGACTTGAACAGGGAAATCCTTGAGAACGCGAGAATCCTGCATATCGGCTCGCTTTCCCTCACCGACGAGCCTTCAAAGTCGGCGGAGGAGGAGGCTGTGAGAATCGTCAAGAACGCCGGCGGCCTGATTTCCTACGATCCGAACTACCGCGCGAATTTGTGGGGCGGAAGAGAGGACGCGCTCGCAGTCATCAAGGGCATGATTCCGCAAGCCGACATCCTGAAGCTTTCCGAGGAGGAATTTGAGCTTCTTTATGGGAAAGGGCGCACAAAAGAAGATGTCGCAGATGAAATACTCTCCGGCGGAACAAGCCTCGTGCTCGTGACGCTCGGTTCCGAGGGTGTCTTCTATGCGTTCAAGAATGATTCCGCCGCCATGGAATGCGGAACTGTGAAGGCAAAGAAGACGAAAGTCGTAGACACGACTGGAGCCGGAGACAGCTTCAACGGCGGGCTGCTCTACCGCCTCACCAGAAAGGGCTCGCCCCTGAATTTCAGCAGGGAAAGCCTGGAGGACGACCTCTCGTTCGCGAACACAGTCGCCGCAATCTGCGTTTCCCGCCGGGGGGCGATTCCGGCTCTTCCAACGCTTGAGAAAGTTGTGTCGTTCAATCCAGACTGACCTCCCAATCCGAGAAAAGGCCCGCCGAAGTGGAGTGCGGATTCGACGCCGCGTCGGCGGGCACAGGCCATGTACATTTCAAAAGAAGAATATGGAACTCAAGATTCTTGTCCCAGTTTTTGATTCATGGTATTTTTGAAAAATCATGAATAACGAACGAAACTCTTTTTCCAATTCTGTAGGTTTTGTCCTGGCCGCGGCTGGAAGCGCCGTGGGCCTCGGCAATATTTGGCGTTTTCCGTACCTTGCGGCGAAGGACGGCGGAGGACTCTTCCTCGTCATCTACATCGTCCTGGCGCTCACATTCGGATTCACGCTCTTGATTTCCGAGGTCGCCATTGGGCGCAAGACCAAGCAGAGTTCCCTAACGGCATACGGAAGAATCAACAAGAAATTCGGCTGGATAGGCGGATTCTCGGCCCTGGTCCCGTTCCTGATTCTTCCATATTATTGCATCATCGGCGGTTGGGTTCTCAAGTACACGGTGGCGTTTTTGACCGGCCACGGCCCTGACGCCGCAATGGACGGATATTTCACAAGCTTCATCACGGCACAGTACCAGCCGATAGTCTTCGACGCGATTTTCCTGGCGGCAGTGGCATTCGTCATCTACAGGGGCGTGAACAAGGGAATCGAGGCAATCTCCAGAGTCTTGATGCCGATTCTCTTCATCCTTGTAATCGGAATAGCGGTATTCTCCCTCACCATAACGAACCCCGACACCGGAAGAAGCGGAATCGACGGATTGAAGGTCTATGTGATTCCTTCGATAAAGGGTCTTGGATTCAAGGACGTCTTCGTGGCGGTCACTGACGCGATGGGGCAGCTCTTCTACAGCATCAGCGTGGCGATGGGAATCATGGTCACATACGGCTCTTATTTCAAGGACAAGTCGAACCTCGTGAAATCGGTCAACCAGATTGAGATTTTCGACACCCTCATAGCGTTCCTCGCGGGCGTGATGATAATCCCGGCCGTCTTCGTCTTCATGGGACCGGAGGGAATGACGGGAGGTCCGGGCCTCATGTTCATAGCGATTCCGAAAGTCTTCATGCAGATGGGAAAAATCGGACAGGTGATAGGCGCGGCGTTCTTCATCATGGTGCTCTTCGCGGCCCTCACAAGCGCGATGTCGGTTCTGGAAGCGGTCGTGGCTGGCTTCATCGACAGGTTCAAGATGAGCAGAAGGCGCGCGACCGTCATCGAGGCGGTCATAGCGATGGCGATAGGCGTCGTCATCTGCCTCGGATACAACATCTTCTACTTCGAGCTTACGCTGCCGAACGGAGCGAAAGCCCAGATTCTCGACATCGTGGACTACATCTCGAACAACATCTTCATGCCGGTCGTCGCGATTGGAACCTGCGTCCTCATCGGCTGGGTCGCGAAGCCGAAGACCGTAATAGACGAGGCCACAAAGAACGGGGAGAAATTCGGAAGGAAGAGGCTCTACACGGTCATGATTAAATTCGTGGCTCCGGTGCTCCTCACAATCCTCCTGCTCGGCTCGCTCGGAATCCTGTAAACACACACTTTTTAGGAGAACGGCGCCTCGGAAAGCTATCGAGTTTTTCGAGGCGCCTTTTTTTTATCTGGCGGCCTCGAAAATCTTCCGCATGTCGTCCTCAAAAAGAACTTTCGCGCTTCCAACCTTTCCGCCGGTGGAGACGGCGCACTTTCTGGCGAGTTCCACAATCTGCTCGTCCGTCGGCTCTATTCCGAGTTCCCGAAGATTGGTCGGCATGTGGACTTTCCTGTAGAAGGCCTCCATCGCCTCGATTCCCCTGAGAGCGATTTCCTCGTCGCTTCCGCTTCCGTCGACATTCCACACGTTCAAGGCGAATTTCTTGAAGCGGCCGAGGCATTCCTTGTAGACGTACCTGGCCCAAGTTCCCCAAATCGCGGCGAGTCCGGCACCATGGGCGACGTCGAACATTCCGCCGAGTTCATGCTCAAGGCGGTGGCTCGCGAAGTCGTTCCCGCCGTTTCCTAGTCCGGTCAAGTCGTTGTGGCTCAGGCTGCTCGCCCACATGATTTCAGCGCGGGCGTCGTAGTCGTCGGGCTTTTCAAGAAGAACGAGCGCGTTCTCGACGACGGTGCGCATGAGGGCCTCCGCTATCGAATCGGTGAGCATCATGTTGCCGTTGCTGGTGAAGTAGCGTTCCATGGTGTGCATCAAAATGTCGGTCGCCCCGCACATGGTCTGGTATTCCGGCAATGTCATCGTCAATTCCGGGTTCATTATGGCGAAGCGGGGGCGGCAGAAGTCGGAGTTGCTGCCCCTCTTCTTCCAGCCGTCCTCGTTCGTGATTACCGCGCTGTTGCTCATCTCGCTGCCGGCCGCCGCGATTGTCAGAACCACGCCGATTGGAAGGCAGGCCTTCGGGCTGTTCTTCTTCTCGAAAATGTCCCAGACGTCGAAGTCGTTGGCGCAGCCGTAGCCGATGGCCTTGGAGCTGTCGATGACGGAGCCGCCCCCCACGGCCAGTATGAAGTCCACGCCCTCATTCCTGCAGAGTTCGATTCCCTTCCTCACAAGCGAGAGCCTCGGATTCGGAACCACGCCGCCAAGCTCCACATAGGCCACTCCGGCCTCGTCCAGGGACTTCTTCACCAAATCCAAAAGACCAGTGCGCTTGACGCTTCCGCTTCCATAATGCAGCAGAACCTTGCGGCAGTTCTCCGCGGCAACCAGGCCGCCAACCTGCTTCTCTGTTCCCCTTCCAAAAACAATTCTGGTGGGGGCGTAAAATGTGAAATTGTTCATCCCAAAAACCTCCTTTCAGATGCGAAACCATTATGCCCGACAACAAAGTTGTCGAGCAGGTCCATTCTACACCATTTGGGGCGGCCTGACTGATTTTTCGCTTGTTTTCAAAAAGGTTACACTGTATAGTCGAATTCATGAGAAAAAATATCTTGCTTTCACTATTCCTTGCGTTCAGCATCATATCAGTGCTGACAACCGGCTGCTCTGAGAAGAAATTCCAGCAGGTGACCTACAACCACGACACCGACGCCTACATCGAATCCATAAGCCCGTTCAGCATAGGGCGCATGGACCCGATAGCGGTGAGCTTCACCCAGGAACCAATCGACAAGATGGAGAATGCCATCGAGATTTCCACTGGCCAAAAAGGAGAATGGAAATATTCGGGAAGGCAGGCGGTATTCACCCCGGCGGAGCCTTACGAAGGCGGCGGACAAATCATACTTTCGGTGGACTGCAAGAAGCTTTTCGGAGCGTCATACGATGACAGCACCTACAGGCACGAGTTCGCCGTGAAGAATCCTGACTACAAGGTAAATTTCGACAACATAAAAATCGACGGAAAGACAGGCAGATTCATAATCTCAGGAACGCTGACGACGGACATCCAGGAGCCGAAAGACACAATCGAGGAGATTCTCTCGGCCACGGAGAACGGCAAGAAAAAGGAAGTGGAATGGAGCGAGAGCGTCCAGGACTCGGCGGCATGGGCGTTCACGATTCCGGTGGAGAACGGAGACAAGGAAAAGAGCCTTGAAATCACATGGAACGGAAAGAAGATGGGCGTGAGCAGCGAGCTGGACAAGATGCTCTCGGGAAGCAAGAAAATCAACTTTCCAAAAAAGGGGGAATTCGCCGTCCTCGACATCAGGAACACAAAGAACAACTCGATATCGGTCAGTTTCTCGGAGCCGCTCAACGAGCAGCAGGACATCCACTCGCTCATAAGCTTCTACGACAAGGACGAGGACAGGACAATCTCTATAGACTCGGACAAGTTCAAATCGTACATCGACGGGAACGTGCTCACGGTCTATTCAGACAGGAGCTGGGGAGAGTCCACGGAAGTCGTGTTCAACAAGGGAATTGAGAGCAAGGACGGACCCCTTCTTGAAAGGAGCGCGTCCATTCCGGTCTCAGGAGAGTGGGAGAAGCCCGCAATCATGTTCGCAAACGAAGGAATAATACTTCCGTCGTCGCAGGGAACGATTCTTCCAGTGCAGACCCTCAACCTGCAGGGACTTCTGATTCAGGCATACGCCATAGAGAACAGGAACATGAACCAGTTCCTGCAGGTGAACGAACTAGACGGAGCGAACGAACTCTACAGGGTCGGAGAGCCGGTCTGGGAGAAGAAGGTCTTCTTCAAGTGGGACGACTCGCAGAAGGACCAGTACATCACGCGCGGGCTCGACCTCACGGAGCTGGTGAACAAGTACCCGGACGGCATGTTCCAGATAAGGGTCTCCTTCAGGCACGACCAGATAATGTACCACTGCAACAGCGGCCACAGGGACTTCAGCAAGATTCCGATGCCGCCCGACACGCTCGCGGACGACGCGAAAAAGGAAAGCAGCTGGTGGGACTACTACAACGACATGGACTACGAGGTCAGGAGCACCTTCTGGTACTACGACAACGACCCGTGCCATCCGGCCTACTACATGCCGAGGTACAACAGCAGGTGTCTCATAACGAGGAACATCCTCGTGACGGACCTCGCCATGATGGCGAAGCTCTCAGCAAGCGGAAAATACTACGTCACAGTCACAGACATGAAGAGCGCGAAGCCTGTAAAGGGCGCGGATGTCACACTCAGCTCGTTCACAGGAAAGACCCTGGCGTCGGCGAAAACAGACGAGAACGGAAACGCCAGCTTCAGCAAGTCGGAGTCCGAGAAGGCCTATGTCATAACGGCGAGCGACGGAAGCAGCACGACCTTCCTCAAGATTTCAGGCGGAACTATGCTCAGCACAAGCCACTTCGAGGTTGGAGGGGAAGTCGCCGACAACGGTGTCAAGGGAGCGATATACGCGGAGCGCGGAGTCTGGAGGCCGGGCGACGACATCTACCTCACATTCGTGCTGCAGGATTTGGCAAAGACGCTCCCGAAAAACGTGCCCGTGAACTTCACATTGACGAACCCGCTCGGCACAGTCTCCGACAGCCAAGTCCTAACCGAATCCGAGAACGGGTTCTACGCGGTAAAGACAAAGACGTTCGAGGACTCCACGACAGGAAACTGGAACGCGAAAATCAAAATCGGCGGAAAAGAATGGAACAAATCGCTCAAGATAGAGACCGTCATACCGAACAGACTGGCCGTGAACCTTGAGACTGACGCAAAGTACCTCACGGACGAAGGCAACACATTCACAGTCAGCGGCTCGTGGCTGCACGGCGCGCCGGTTCCCGGCTACAATGCCGACGTGTCTGTCATGTTCACGGCAGCCGGAACGAGCTTCGACAAATACTCCGACTACACGTTCGTGAATCCAGAGCGGACTGTCGTCTCCGACCGCAGAATCATCTGGTCTGGAAAACTCGACTCATCGTCGAAAGCGACTTTCGAGAAAGACCTGTACGCGGGAAGCAACCTGCCGGGAAAACTCAAGGCCAACTTCATAACGAGGATTTTCGAGCCGTCGAACGCGTTCTCAACCCAGACAAAATCAATGGACTACTCTCCATACCAGGAATATGTGGGTCTCAAGCTCCCGAAAGGCGACGAGGCAAGGAACATGCTTCTCACCGACACGAAGCACACTGCCGACCTGGTGCTGCTGGACGCGGAAGGGAACACGGTTGAGAGCGGGAGCGTGGACTGGAGCATCTACAAGCTGAATTGGAAATGGTGGTGGGAGAAGGACGCGTACACGAACGCGACTTACGTCTCATCGTACTACAACGAGAAAATCGACTCGGGAAGCGCGGAGATAAAGAACGGAAGAGGCTCCTTCAAATTCGAGGTGAAATATCCAGACTGGGGACGCTACTTTGTCGTGGCGAAGGACAGCAAGGGACACAGCACTGGAAAAATCGTCTACATAGACTGGCCGGGATGGGCGGGACGCGCGCAGGAGAGCGGTTCTGGAAGCGCGTCCATGGTGGCGCTGGTCACGGACAAGAAGAAGTACACCGTCGGGGAGACCGCGGAAGTGACTTTCAGCGCGAACAAGACGGCAAGGGCGCTGGTGACGATAGAGAAGGCAGGAGAGG
>CAMHLH010000039.1 GCA_946185925.1 uncultured Treponema sp. | reverse complement strand
CAAGAGACTTGACGGAACAATCCCGCAGATGCTGGAAAGCGCACTTTCTTTTGTTCAGCAGAACATGAAAATCTCAACCGTAATTGATGGAAGCGGCCATCGGAATGATGTGTATGAATATCCGGTAAAAGCCATTCGTGAAATTATTTTGAATGCTCTGATTCACCGGGACTACAGCATTCATACAGAAAACGAACCTGTTCGAATAGAGATGTATCCGAATCGAATTGAGGTCTCAAATCCGGGCGGATTATACGGACGGCTCACTCTTGATGAACTTGGAAAGACAAAAGCAGATGTCAGAAATCCATTTATCGCAGCTGCTCTGGAAATCTTAAATACGACAGAAAACAGGTATTCCGGCATTCCTACAATCTATGCAGAAATGAAAAAGGCGGGATTACTAGAGCCGAAATTTGAAAATGCAAGGGGAACTTTCAAGGTCACTTTATATAACGAAAAAAGAGCTGAAAATCGCTTTGCAGACGCGGTAATTGAATTCTGCAGAAAGCCAAGAACGAAGGAAGTTCTTGCCAGACAGTTTGGGTTTGACGAAAAACATCCTGCATATTTTGTTAAGAATTACATAATTCCGCTTATCGAAGAAGGAAGACTGAAGTATACGATTCCCGAAAAACCGCGTAGCAAAAATCAGCAGATTGTAGTCGCGGAGTAGGCCACCTTCTTATAGGTGGCTTGGTATAATCAGCATGCAATGTCCAAGTATGATGCTGGCTGCATCTTAGTGTGTTCGATTCTTTCGCATGGAGCGAGTTCTGCACGGCTAGGGCTCATAAGGCTCTCTGCAAGCTTCTCCACTCTTTTATGTTCCTCTCCTCGCTCGAAAAATTCACCGCGACTTCTACAATCTTCTTTCCGCTTGCCATGTACGGCTCTGCGTACTTTTTTTCCTTGATTTGCCTGAACGCTTCTTCTACGTTTGAGTCTCGCTTGAACTCGAAGATGTAGACCTTGTCGTCGGTCTCAAGCACGCAGTCGGCCCTTCCGAGCGCGCTGTGCTCCTCCACGCGCGACCACTTGCCGAGCAGCGTGAAGACGATGTAGATGACGTTCTGGAAATTCTGCTCGATGACTGCATTCTTGTTCTTCTCGTTTATGGAAGTGTATGGCAGGCTCGCGAAAAGGGAAGAGAACCGTTGCATGACGCTGTCGAGGTTTCCTTCCTTTATGTCTCGTCCAAAATGCCCGATGTCGAGCCAGCGCGGCTCGTTTTCCTTGTGGAAGATGTAGGGGGCCAGGCTTTTGAGGAATGAGATTTTCACCTCGTCGTTGGGGTATTTGAGCGTGTAGATGTCGAATTCTCTGTCGTAGTCCTTTATCGTGAGGTAGCCTGTCTGGTAGAAGAGGGGAATGGGGTCGGGATTGTCGTCGCGATAGTCTTTCAAAGAAAGAAAATCGGCCGTGACACCGTTGGAGAAGTCCCTGTAGTCCATTCCGCTTGAACGCAATTTTTTTATGAGGAATGACGGGGTGCCGGTCTCGAACCAATATGAGTTGAATTCTCTCGAAGCGAAAGTGTTCAAAATGCTGAATGGATTGTAGATTCCCTTTGAGTCTTTTGAAAAATGGTAGCCGTCGTACATCTTCTCAAGTTTTTTCAGGCACTCGTCTTTTGAAAGAGAGTTTTCGCTTGCCAAATCTGCAATTTCAGGCTCGAATGTCGAAACCATCTCGTCAAAAGTGATTCCGCAAATCTCCGAATACCGCCTGTCCATGCTGATGTCCTGCAGTTGGTTCAAGTCGCTGAAAATCGAGACCTTGCTGAATTTCGTCACCCCCGTGATGAAGACGAACTTCAAGTATTCGTCGCAGGCTTTTAGATTGCCGAAAAAGCCCTTGAACAGAGCTCGGTTCGCCTCCTTTTGCGCTCCGTCGTTTTCCAGAAGCGGTTTGTCGTACTCGTCGACCAAAACGACGACTTTTCTGCCGGTTTTTTCAAATGCTGAACGAATCACGGCGCCGAATCGGAGGTCGACATCGGCGGATGAGGTGTCCTTTCCGTACTTCCGCTCGAACCTTTCAAGATGTTCGTTCAGGACTTTCTTGAGGGCGTCCTTTTCCGCATAGTTTTTTCCGTTGAAGTCAAAATGGAAAACTGGATATTGGAGCCACTCGTCTTCGACCGTAGAAATGTACAATCCTCCAAAAAGTTCTTTCTTGCCTTCAAAGTAGCTTTTCAAAGAGGAAAGAAAAAGCGATTTTCCAAAACGGCGGGGGCGGCTCAAGAAATATATGTTTCCGCTGTTTTCCTGAAGTTCCGCTATGAACTTAGTCTTGTCCACATAAATGAAATTCTCTTCACGAAGTTTTTGAAACGACTGTATGCCAATCGGCAGCTTCCGCATCTGCTCTCTTGATTCCATTTTCTCCATAAAAAAGCGCGCTCCTTGAAAGTCTATTATACCATCCTTTCAAAACGCGCGCTAAAAGCCCCCTGCAGCCATGCGCGAGAATTGCAAAGCAATTCTCGGCGACGCTGCACACAACTAGCAAAGATTAGGACGCAGTCGGCTCTTAGCAGCGTACTAGTTGTTCTTGTTGAAGATTACCTCTTTGAATTCGCCTGTCGCGATGTCGATGAAGCGGACGAAGAGGGAGACCTTGTTGTCGGCGTTCAGCGAATTCCAGATGTTTCCGGCGAATTCGTCGATGCTTCCCTTCACCTCAACAAGCTCAGGCTCGCCCTCGAACGACGGGAGAGGGTTGCCGTTGCCCATGTATGTGTGGATGAAATGGCCCTTTCCGTTCTGCGGATTGTCGAACGTGAAAGTGTTCCTGATTGTGTTGTCGGGGTTTCCGTTGTCGCTTTTCAAAATGGAAATGGCGTAGTCGAACTTTCCTGAATCGACGTTCAAAAGCGAGGAGATTCTTGGCGTGTAGTTCGGCGCGTCGTGCTCGTATTTCCTCTCGCGGAGGCTCTGCTCGAACGTCAAGCCCTTCTTCAAGCCCTCGAAAATCGTGTCGGTCTGGTCGCCGTTCGTCACGATTGTCTGGTTTCCAAGCTGCCTAACCGCCGCGTAGATGATGAGGCTGGGGTCTCCGGCGATGAGTTTCTCGTCGAAAGCCTTCGTCCTCACGACTTCCGTGCCGTTCTCCTCTTCCTTCACGAAAATCCTGTTGCGGCTGCCCGCGCTCCTTCCCATCGTCCAGTACGCCACGACCGCGCTCTTTCCGTCCTCCGACTTTCCGACCACGATTCCGCGTCCCGGGTATTCGTTCTCCGTGAGAAGTTTTGTGAGTGTCTTGATTTCCATTTTTGGCTCCTTGAAAATGTCCGCGTCTTTTTCATCCGCGTTTTTTTTGTTTCCTGTATCTGAAATTTATCGAAAATGGGCTTCTTGAAAAAGCCGTTTGCCGCTGTTTTCCCCTTCCGAAAATACATTTTGACTTGATTATTCCTATCATCGATAATGGAAAGTGAAGAATCCGTAAAATTCATCTGATTTTTTAGAAAGAAGGAGGCGTGTCATGAGAAAAAACATCGGCAGCGTGAAAATTAAAAAAGTGAAATTCAAAAAAGAGGAAAAATTCACCAAGCGGCTCGCGTTCAAGCTTGAGATGGCCGTCTTCGTTCTTTTGGTCGTGTTCTTCGGCGCTCTCGTCCTCGTCCTCGACCTTTCAATCAGGAGGGACAACGTAAAATCGTATTCGGAACTCAGCTCCTCGATTGTGGAGGGGCGCGCCTCTTCGCTCACCTATTGGCTTTCCGGCTATTTCAAGGACCTCCGCGTCTTCACGAAGAATTCTGTCTTCCTCGACGGCGACATGGATTCGATAGTCGACTTCATGAACGAGAACAAGAGGCTCATAGGGGAGGATTTCGACTATGTGGGAATCGCCGACATGTCCGGGAATTTCGTAACGACTGACGGCCAGGAAACGAACGTCATGGGAAGCGAATTTTTCTCCGCCATAAGCAACAAGGGACTCGGCTCGTACATCTCGAATCCCGTGAAAGGCAAGAACGGCGACTACATTTTCTATGCGACCGTTCCCGCCGTGAACCGAAACGGAAACATGTTCGGGGTCTTCGCGGGCGCAATCTCCACAAAAATCATCAAGCACGAAGTGGAGAACATCGTCTCGGACGAAGGCGCGTTCGCCTATGTAATCGACTCGACCGGAAAAGTCATATCGCAGCCCAACATCGACATGGACACCTCCGTCATGTATACGGAGGAAAGCGTCCAAAAACGCTACAGGGGGCTGAACGAGACGGTTTTGGAGATGCTCAAGGGGAACAGCGGCAGCGGCAAAATCACCGATTTGGAGACCGACGAGACGTCCTATGTGTTCTACTCGCCCATAAAGGAAAGCCGCTGGGCGTTGGCTCTTTCAATCCCGGAAAAATCAGTTCTGGAATCCGCAAGAAAGAACAGCTGGAACATCGCGGGCTGCAGCTTCGTGATAGCGGTTCTCCTTTTGATATTCATCGGAATCTACTTGAACATCCTCCTCCGCCCTTTGCAGCTCCTCAAAAATTCGATATTCGAAATCGCCTCCGGGGACGCCGATTTGACGCAGAGGCTCAACATCAAATCCGAGGACGAAATCGGAGGCGTGGTGAAGGGCTTCAACGTGTTCGTGGAGAACTTGAGGAGAATCATCAGCGAGGTGAAGGAGTCGAAGGACCTTCTGCACGAGGTCGACGGAAACCTGCAGCAGACGACGCTCGCCACCGCCGATTCAATCTCGAAAATCTCCTCGAACATCGACATGGTCATTTCGCAGATTGAGAGCCAGGGCGATAGCGTCGACGGAACAGCAGCCGCCGTGACCCAAATCGCCAAGAACATCGAGAACCTGAACGCGCTCATTGAAGACCAGGTTTCGGCCGTCAGCGAGGCGAGCAGTGCGATTGAGCAGATGCTCTCGAACATTTCGTCGGTCTCCAAGAGCACGGAGAAGATGGCGGACGCTTTCTCGAGCCTTGAGAAATTCACCAAGAACGGAATCGAGAAGCAGAATTTGGTGAACGAGCAGATTGCGAAAATCGAAGAGCAGAGCATGATTCTCTTGAACGCCAACAAGACGATTTCCAAAATCGCGAGCGAGACGAACCTGCTCGCCATGAACGCCGCAATCGAGGCCGCCCACGCAGGCTACGCCGGACAAGGCTTCACGGTGGTCGCCGAGGAAATCAGGGATTTGTCGGAGAATTCCGCGAAGCAGTCCAAGAAAATCGGAGCGGAGCTTCACAACATCCAGAAGTCGATTGAGATGGTCGTGGAGTCGAGCGAAGAGGCGAAGATGGCGTTCAACGAGGTGGGGAAAAACATCCAGCTCACGGACTCGCTCGTTCAGCAAATCAGGAGCGCGATGGATGAAAGCCAGCAGGGAAGCTTGCAGGTGACTTCCGCCCTCCGTTTGATGAACGAAAGTTCGGTCGAAGTCAAGAATTCGTCGGAAGAGATGTCGGAAGGAAACCAGACGATTCTCGGCGAAATCCAGAGACTGCAGGAAGCCACAGCCACAATGAAGGAGAGCATCGGCACGATGGGCACGAGCGTCCACCAAATCGACGCGAACGGAAACACCTTGAGCGCGATTTCAAGCACAATGCAGAAATCGATAAGCCAAATCGGAAGCCAAATCGACTTGTTCAAAGTCTGATTCCGCCCTGCGTTTTTCAGCGCAAAAAAAACTCGCCGGTGTCTGAAGTGAATTTCATTCAGCCATTTCATTTGCCGGCGAGTTTTTTCATGCGATGCGCTTTTTCAAGCTTCTTTTTCTTTCACGAAGCCGTAGCGCATGAGCGTCTTGAGGTACACGGTCAATCTCGGGTAGAGCGGCTCGGCTTTCTCTCCGAACCGTTCCTTCACTTTTTCTCCGATTTGCCCGACCGTGTTCTTTCCGTCGATGAGCGGCCAAACGAACGAGCCGAATTCCTCAAGATGCACTTGGGAGAATCTCGGCTTGTTCAAAAGCTTCTGCATGACGAAGTTGAAGAACCCCTTGTTCTCCACGAAAATCGTGACTTCCCCGGATTCGTTGGTCTCCGTTCGGAAGTCGCTGTTCTTTTCGAGCGTCGAATCCAAAAAATTCCTTGAATCCTTACGCTTCATTTTTCTTCGGGATGGCTGATGTTACGATGCCTGCGACGAGAACCGCCAATGCGACGATGCCGCCTACGATTCCGAGAGAATGCGCAGAAAGGTCGATTTTCTCGGCGACTCCGCAGACTGTCAAAATCGCGAGGATGATTCCGACGATTCCCTCGCCCGCGATGAGGCCTGAGCTGAAGAGGACGCCGTTCGAGCTTTCCTTTGCCTCGCTCTTGTTCCTCTTGTCCATGAACCACCTGATGACGCCACCAATCATGATTGGGACCGTAAGCTCAAGTGGAAGGTAGATTCCAATCGCGATTGCGAGCGACGGCAGGTGGAGAAGCTCGAACACGACCGTGCAGGCGATTCCCACGAGTATGAATTCCCACGGAAGGCTGCCTTCCATTACGCCCTCGGTGACGATTTTCATCAACGTGGCCTGTGGAGCCGAAAGCTCCGCCGAGCCGAATCCCCAAGCCTTGTTCAGGAGGACGAGGACACCGCCGATTGAGAGCGCGGACACCACGGAGCCAATCAACTCTCCAATCTGCTGCTTCTTCGGTGTCGCTCCGAGAAGGTAGCCCGTCTTCAAGTCCTGGCTCATGTCGCCCGCCAAGCAGACGACGATGCAGATGATGCCGCCGACCGTTATCGCGCTCACCATTCCGTTCGTGCCGCTGTTTCCGGTGAGCTTCAAAATCAATGTGGCGAAGAGCAATGTCGCGATTGTCATTCCAGAAGCCGGGTTGTTGCTTGAGCCGACGAGACCGACCATTCTTGAAGAGACTGTCGCGAAGAAGAAGCCGAACACCGCGATGAGAAGGACTCCGATGATTCCGACCTGGATTGGAGGAAGAATGAGCGTGATGATGAGGATTGCGAGGCTTCCGAAGAGGACGATTCTCGTGTCCATGTCCTTCTCAGTTCTGTTCTCTGATTTTGCGCTGCCGGAAGAAGACTTGAGGCCCTTCATCGCCTCCGAGAATGTGCGGACGATTGTCGGGAACGACTTCGCCAGGCTGATGATTCCGGCCGCCGCCAACGCTCCGGCACCGATGTACCTGATGAACTTGGACCAGATTGCTCCGGCTCCATCGCTTGCGTAGAGTTCCTTCACGGAAATGTCAGCCGGGAAGAGGACCGAGTCGCCTCCGAAGATTACGATGAGCGGAATCAAGACGAACCATGCGAGAATGCCGCCCGCGAAAAGGAACGATGAAATCCTGAATCCACAGATGTATCCGACACCGACCACGGCAGGGTAAAGCTCCGTGGCGAAGAGCGTCTTGAATTTCGCGATTGGAATTTCGATTGCGGCTGGGACAAGCTTCAAGCCGTCGATGATGAATTTGAGAAGCGCGGAGAAGCCCATTCCCAAGAAGATTGTCTTCGCTCCGCTTCCTGATTTCTCGCCCGCCAAAAGAACTTCCGTGCAGGCCTGGGCTTCAGGGTAGGGGAGGGTTCCATGCTCTTGCACGATGATTGAATTCCTGAGCGGAATCATGAAGAGGACGCCGAGGATGCCGCCGACCACGGCAATCAGTGAAATTGAAAGGAGGCTAGGCTCTTCGATGAGGCCTTCCTTCGCCCACAAAAAAAGAACCGGCAATGTGAAGATACAGCCGGCGGCAAGGGATTCTCCTGCGGAACCAATCGTTTGGACCATGTTGCTTTCGAGAACCGAATTCCGCTTGAGAATGATTCTTGTGATTCCCATGGCGATTACAGCCGCTGGAATTGACGCTGAAATTGTCATTCCCACGCGGAGACCCAAATATGCGTTTGCCGCACCAAAGACGATAGCCAGCAGGACACCCGAAATCACCGATGTGACGGTGAATTCCGGCGTGATTTCCTCTGCTGGAACATAAGGTTTGAAATTGTTTTCCATGCCTCAATATTATCAAACAGACACCCATTTAACCAACTGTCAGACTCAACAGATTTCTGTATAATTCGAAATATGACAACTGAACTTTCTATAACTGTGGGACCCAAGTCCGAGCAGAACCTGGATTTTTTGAGAGAGAAAATCCGTCAGGCTTTTTCTGCAAAGAATCTTGCCGATTTCGACTTGGGCAACATCCATTTTGAAAAATATTCTGGGGAACTGAACAAGAACGACGCGATTGCCGTCTGCGAGAAAAAATCGATAGACGCCAGGCACGGAAACGTCAAAGTGCTTCTCCGCTACAAAATCTACATCGGGGAGAAGCCGAACGGGGACGGTGAGACGCTGCCCGTGTGGAAAAAAACCGACGGCAAAAAAAGCGTCGTCATAATCGGGTCCGGGCCGGCAGGGCTTTACGCCGCGTTCAGGCTTTTGGAGGACGGAATCAAGCCGATTGTCATCGAGCGTGGTGCCGACACTGCCGCGCGCTCCGCCGACATCGAGCGAATCCGTGTGGATGGGAAGCTCGATTCAAATTCCAACTACTGCTTCGGCGAGGGCGGCGCGGGGACTTTCTCCGACGGAAAACTCTACACCAGAAGCAACAAGAGGGGCGACATCGGAAAAATCTACAGGATTTTCGTGGAATTCGGCGCGCCTGAAAAGATTCTCACCGACGCTCATCCGCACATCGGAACCGACAAACTTCCTTCTATTATATCGGGCATGAGGAAGAGGATAATCGAACTCGGAGGAGAATTTCAGTTCGACACGCTCTGCACTGATTTGATTGTCGAGGACGGAACAGCAAAGGGCGTGAGGACGAAGAACGTGAAGACGGGCGAGGAAGGTGAATGTCTTGGAAACGCCGTGATTCTCGCGACCGGGCATTCCGCGGTGGACATCTACAAGATGATTGCGAAAATCTCCCCGGAATCCCTTGAGGCGAAGACTTTCGCAGTCGGAGTGCGCGTGGAGCATCCGAGGGCGTTAATCGACAAAATCCAGTTCCACGGAAAGGAGATGCCGAACGCCGCCGAATACAGGCTCACCGCCCAGGTGGACGGCCGCGGCGTGTACAGCTTCTGCATGTGCCCTGGCGGCCATGTCGTTCCATGCGCCACGACCCCGACGCAAATCGTCATAAACGGAATGTCGGCGTCCGGCAGAAACAGCCAGTGGAGCAACGCCGCCATCGTCGTGGAGCGGCGGCCCGAGGACATCCCGGAGAAATTCGTGGAAATGGCGAAGAAAGACGGCTGCGAGGCTTTGGCGGGACTTTACTGGCGCACCTGGCTTGAGGAGGAGACGTTCAAGCATTCCGACGGACAGAAGGCTCCTGCCCAGATGCTAAAGGATTTCCTTTCACACAAAAAATCCGCGTCTTTGGTGGAGTCGAGCTACAAGCCGGGACTCGTCAGTTCAAGGCTTGACGAATGGCTCCCGGAGGAAATCGGAGGAAGGCTGCAGAAGGCGTTCAAGGAATTCGACTCTTCGATGCACGGCTTCGTCTCGGACGATGCGATATTGATTGCGAGCGAGACTCGGACGAGCACGCCGGTCAGGATAACGAGGGACAAGGCCAGCCTCGAATGCGTGGGAATCAGGAACCTCTATCCGGCAGGTGAAGGCTCCGGCTATTCCGGCGGAATCGGCTCTTCGGCGATGGACGGAGAGAAAGTCGCCACCGTCATCTGCGATAAACTGAGATAAGGGCATCTCGAAAAAAAAATTTACAGGAGATATTTACATGAAACATGCAATGGAAATTTTGAAGGAACTTTCTGAGAAGAACGGCCCGCTCTGCGTGGGTCTCGACACCGACCCGAGCTACATTCCGGCTCCGCTTTTGAAGGTACTCGGAGACCCGGCCGAGGCGGTTCTTTCCTACAACAAGGAAATCATCAGGCGTGTGGCTGCCGACAAATCAGCCTGCTGCTTCAAAATCCAAATCGCCTACTACGAGGCAATGGGCTTGAAAGGGCTCAAGGCGTATGTCGAGACGCTCAAGGCCGTGAAAGAGTCCGGCTTGATTGCGATTTCCGACATCAAGAGGGGCGACATCGCCGACACCGCGAAGGCCTACGCCCGCGCGCATTTCTCCGGCGAATTCGAGACAGACATCATCACCGTCAATCCGTACATGGGATTCGATACGCTCAAGCCGTTCACCGAATACTGCAAGCCGCTCGACGATGGAAAAAAGGCCGGAAAGGGAATTTTCGTTCTTTTGAGGACTTCCAATCCGGGCATGGTCGACATCGAGCAGCAGGAATTGAAGAGCGGCGGAAGGGTCTTGGACAGGACCGGAAACGAGCTTTCTAGAATCGCGTCCGAGTTCAAGGCGATTTACCCGGAGCAGACTTGCTCTCCAGTCGGAGCCGTCGTCGGCTGCACAGAGGAAAGCGACGCCCGTCTTCTCCGCGACGCATATCCTGAGCTTTTCTTCCTGATTCCGGGCTACGGCGCGCAGGGAGGAGCCGCGAGAATCGCCGCGACACTTTTGGACAAGGCTGGAGGGGCCGTCAACTCAAGCCGCGGAATCCTGTGCGCGTGGAAGAAGGACCCGGATTTGGCGGAAAAAGTCGAGAGCGGAAACCTCTGCCTGAAGGAAATCGCCGATTCAGCGCAGAAAGCCGCGCTCGCGTCGAAAGCCGATTTGTTGAACGCGAAGAAAGAGCTGGGCTTGTGATTTTGGGGAATTCAATTTTCCTTTATTGAGAGGTATTTATGTCAGAAACAGTAAATTGCGAGGGAGTGCCTTTGCCGGTTTTCACAACTGGAGTTTTGTCTTCACTTGAGGAAGTCTCAGGCGCGGAACCGAAAGGAAGCGTCTATCTCCTAAAACTGAACGTGAATCCAGTGAAAAAAGACGACGGCAGCTTGAAGAAAGCGGAAAAGCCCCTCCCCGGACAGTTCTATCTTTTGAAGGCGAAACGCTCGGACACTCTCCTTGCTCGCCCGATTTCAGTCTACGCGGCGGAAGAGGAAAACGGTTCTGTCCGTGTGGAATTCATGATTCTCAAAAAAGGGAAGGGGACTGTCGAACTTTCATCGCTCGAAAACGGCGAGGAAATAGAATTGATAGGCCCCTTGGGCAACTGCTTCCCGAATCCCGCTCCCGGCTCGAAAGTCGCCATAATCGGCGGCGGAATCGGAGTGGCTCCTGTGGCGGGCTTCGCCTCTTCCCTCCCGGAAAAATCATACGACTTCTTCGCGGCATTCAAGTCCGGTTCCTACGGTCTTGAGCATGTGAAGCCAGCAAAACTCGTCATCACCACGGACGACGGCTCGGTCGGCATAAAGGGCATGATAACTGCCGCCATTACAGCCGACGACGTGAAGAAATACGATGTCGTCTACGCCTGCGGCCCCCTTCCGATGCTCGCCTACATCCAGAAAATCTGCGTGGAAGCCGGCGTCCAGTCTTGGCTTTCGATGGAGAACAGAATGGCGTGCGGTGTCGGAGCCTGCCTCGGCTGCACGATAAAGACGAGCGAAGGAAACAAGAGGTGCTGCAAGGACGGTCCTGTGTTCGACGGAAAAATCCTCGACTTCACGCCGCCGAAAGTCCGCATGATAGCCAACCTCGGAAACGATTCTTCAAAGCCAGATTTGTCGGTCACGATAAAGGGCGTCCGCTTCGAGAACCCGGTCATCGCCGCTTCTGGCACGTTCGGCTACGGAAAGGAATATTCCTCCGTCTTCGATGTGAACAGGCTCGGCGGAATCTGCTCGAAAGGCCTGACGCTTGAACCGAAAGCCGGAAACGGCGGAGTCCGCCTGGTGGAAACCCCGTCCGGCCTGATAAATTCAATCGGCCTTGAGAATCCGGGAATCGAGCATTTCATCGAGCACGAGCTAAAGACGATGATGGCGTTCAAGGCGACCTCAATCGCGAACCTCTCCGGCTCCTCTATCGAAGGCTACGTGAAAGGCGCGGAGCTTCTGGACAAGACCGAGATTCCGATGATTGAGCTGAACATCTCCTGCCCGAACGTGAAAGCCGGCGGAATGGCGTTCGGCATGGACTGCACAGCCGCATCCACAGTCGTGAAGGCCGTCCGCGAGGCGACGAAAAAGCCTTTGATGGTCAAGCTCAGCCCGAACGCGCCCGACTTGGTCGGAATCGCCCTTGCCGTGCGCGAAGCCGGTGCCGACGCAATCAGCCTTGTGAACACTTTCCAGGCCATGTCCATAAACGTGGAGACCGGCCGCCCTGTCTTCGACAACGTGAAAGCGGGCCTCTGCGGACCTGCAATCCGCCCAATCGCCCTCCGCATGGTCTACGATGTCGTCGCCGCAATCAACAAGCTTCCCGAAAGCGAGAGAATCCCGGTTGTGGGAATCGGCGGAATCGCCACCTGGCAGGACGCTGTGGAATTCATCATGGCGGGAGCCGCCGCTGTGGAAGTGGGCACCTCGACGTTCTTCAATCCGAACGCAATGATCGAAATCATCGACGGCATCACTTCCTACATGAAGAGAAAAGGCTTCAGGACGCTGGCTGATTTCAGGGGAATCGCGCAGTAGACAGGGATTATCTGTTTTTGTTGAGTGGATTCCGAAACAAATTCGGAATGACAAAATATCAAAAACAGTACACCTTTCGTCCCACCGCCAGAAAAAAGGGATGTCGTTAGACATCCCGAATTCGTGTGGCAATCAAAAAAACTGTCCGCATCCTACGGTGAAGGCAGTTGCGTTTTTGCGTCGCTCAGATATTCTTCTTTTCATTTGCTTCAAACTATAATTCTATAGAAGGAGTTTTTTATGAAAACAGCAGCAGCTCTTACAGATGAAGCGGTGAATATTTTTAAAACATTGCCGACGCGCAAAATGTGTACGGTCATTCAGTTCGCACGGTTTATTGCCCAACAGCCGGATGAAAGTGTTGAAGTCACTACAACCGAACATTCTTCTGCCATAAGTGACATTGATATAATCAATGAAAACGCAGATTCTCTCAATGAAGGAGCAGAAGAGAACCTTGAATTTCAGGCGGATATTTAAACAGAAGGAATCAGCACTCAAGTT